>JAFDWA010000083.1 GCA_018268735.1 Actinomycetota bacterium
ACCACCAGATCCGGTCGGGATCGTCCGCCTGCGACTCGTCGGCACGGGCGGGACCTGGGACCTGTCCGGCCCGACCCGCTGCGAGCTCGTGACACCTGAGGAGCGGGACCGGATCGTCGCGTCGCTGGGGGCGGATCCGCTCCGACGCGGTGCCGACGTGGCCAGCGCACGGCGCGCGTTCCTCCGGTCCTCGAAGCCGGTCGGGGCCATCCTGCTCGACCAGTCGGTGATCGCCGGCATCGGCAACGTGTACCGCGCCGAGGTGCTGTTCCTGTGCGGGATCCGTCCCGACCGACCGGCCCGCTCGATCACCGACGACGACTTCGAGTGCCTGTGGCGTCGGACCGTGGAGCTGATGCGCGTCGGCACGCGGCTCGGACGCATCGTGACCACCGAACCGTCTGAGATCGGGCGTCCCCGGGGCCGGATGGGCGACGAGGACCGCCTCTACGTGTACCACCGGGAGCACTGCCGCCGATGTGGCTCCGACATCGCAACCATGCACATCGTTGGTCGTCCGATCTGGTTCTGCCCCACGTGCCAACCCGCTTGATCGCTCGGGTACCGTCCAGGTCGTGGTGAGGTCGACCATCCCGCGCACGCCGTGAACGTCCACGACCTTCGGACGCCGGCGCTCGTCGTCGACGTGGACGCGCTCGACGCCAACATCGACACGATGGCGCGCGCACGGCCGGGTGGTGCGCTGCGACCGCACGTCAAGGCGTTCAAGTCGACCGAGATGGCACGTCACGTCGCCGATCGCGGCGGTCATGTCGCGTTCTGCTGCGCCACGCTGCGCGAGGTGGAGGGAATGGCATCGGCCGGCCTGGGCGACGACCTGCTGCTCGCCAACGAGACCCTCGACGCGGACCGCCTGCGCCGCCTGGTCGACCGGGGTGACGCGGCGGTCACCGTTGCGGTCGACTCGCCCGAGACGGTGGAGGTCGCAGCCGCGGCAGGGGTCGACGTGCTCGTCGACGTCGACGTCGGGCTCCCGAGGTGCGGTTGCCGTCCCGAGGAGGCGGGGCAGCTGGCCGAGCTCGCACGCTCTCGTGGGCTGCACGTCCGGGGGGTCATGGGCTACGAGGGCCATGCCGTCGGCAACCCCGATCGAGCGGCTCGGGCCGGGATGGTCTCGACGAGCATGGACCTGCTGCGACAGGCGCACCGCGACGTCGGGGGCGACATCGTCTCTGCGGGTGGGACCGGGACCTATGACCTCCACGACCTGGCGACCGAGGTCCAAGCCGGCTCCTACCTGTTGATGGACACCCACTACGCGCGGCTCGCCCTGCCGTTCGCCCAGGCCCTCCGACTCACGGTGACCGTCATCTCCACCTCACCGACGAAGGGGTGGGGTGTCGTCGACTGCGGGCTCAAGTCGCTCGGGATGGATCACGGCAACCCGACGATCCCCGGCTGGTCGGTGTTCTTCTGCTCCGACGAGCACACCACGTTCGTCCCTCGTGAGGGCGGTGACGGCCGGCTGCCGGCGGTCGGCGACCGGCTCCCGGTCGTGCCCGCACACGTGGATCCGACGGTCGCCTACCACGAACTGCTCCACCTGGTGCGTGGCGACGAGGTGATCGACGTCTGGCCGGTCGACCTGCGCGGGTGGTGACGCCGGCCTCGTCGCAGCGACGCGGTCGGTGTCCGTGTCGGTGGATCAGATGACCTCGGCCAGTCCTGGCAGCAGGGCGCGCAATGCGCGACCGCGGTGTGACAGCTGGTGCTTCTCGCTCGAGGTCATCTCGGCGAAGGTCCGACCGTCGCCCTCATCGGGCACGAACACAGGGTCGTAGCCGAAGCCGCCGGTGCCGCGGGGTTGCTCGAGGATCCGGCCTTGCACCGAGCCCTCGGCGACGAGCTCGGCCTCCGATGGCTCGGAACCCGGTGGCGGAGCGACGACGATCGCGCAGCGGAACCAGCCGACGCGGTCGGCGGGAGCACGTGCGCCCGCTGCGTCGAGGCGCACCAGCAGCAGCTCCACGTTCGACCGGTCGGTCGCGTCGGGACCCGAGAACCGCGCGGAGCGCACACCGGGAGCTCCGCCGAGCGCGTCGACCTCGAGCCCCGAGTCGTCGGCGAGTGACCACTCCCCCGTCGCCGCGGCGACGGCCACCGCCTTGCGCCGGGCGTTGCCGACGAAGTCCGGAGCATCCTCGACCACCACGAGATCGGCCGGACGGGCGACGACCTCGACAGCGACGCCGCTCGCGTCGAGCAACTCCTGCAGCTCGGCCACCTTCGCTGCGTTGGTCGTGGCGAGGACCAGTCGGCGGGTCACCGGCGACGTGCTGCCGGCGTCGTCACCGACCGATCGACCGCGGCGACGGCGGCTCCGCCAGGTACTCGCGCTGCAGGTCGTGGATCCGACGGATGCCCGTCTCCGCGAGCGCGAGGAGCGAGTCGAGCTCGCCCCGGCTGAACGGAGCACCCTCCGCGGTGCCCTGCACCTCGACGAAGAGCCCCTTGCCGGTCATCACGACGTTCATGTCGGTCTCCGCCGTCGAGTCCTCGGAATACGGCAGATCGAGGACCGGGACGCCGTCGACCACGCCGACGGAGATCGCGGCGAGCTCGTCGAACAGGGGCACCGACGACAGGAGCTCAGCTCCGACCATCCGGGTCAGGCAGTCGTGCAGCGCGAGGTACGCGCCGCTGATCGATGCAGTCCGGGTGCCGCCGTCGGCCTGCAGCACGTCGCAGTCGATGAGGATCTGGCGCTCGCCGAGGGCCTTCATGTCGCAGACCGAGCGCAGAGCCCGTCCGATCAGCCGTTGGATCTCCTGGGTCCGCCCCTTCGGCCCTCTCGTCTCGCGGCGGATCCGCTCGGGCGACGATCCGGGCAGCATCGAGTACTCGGCGGTGACCCAGCCCTTGCCCGTGTGGCGCATCCAGCGCGGGACGTCCTCGTCGAGCATCGCAGTGCACAGCACCTTGGTGTCGCCTGCGGTCACGAGCACCGATCCCTGGGCGTACGCGGTGTAGTCACGCTGGAAGCTGAGTGGACGGAGCTCATCGGCGGCGCGTCCGTCGGGTCTCACGTTGGGTGCTCCTGTCGGTCGTCGGATTGCACTGCGTTCGGTCGTGGAGCCCACGAGGTGGATCCGACCACGTTCACACGACGTAGGTGTGGTGGATCCTGGCGCGCTCGACCGCTGAACCATACGCGTCGGAGGCCTCTGCGACCGTCAGATCCCACGATCCGGTCGGTGGAACGTGGGTCACCACGAGCCGTGCCACACCGTCGGCCCGAGCGAGCCGCCCCGCCTGTCCTGCGGTCATGTGCAGGTCGTCGACCTGGAAGCCGTCGGCGTCGCGCCAGGTCGCCTCGCAGATGCCGATGTCGATGCCGGCACCGAGCTCGCCGAGCGACCACGCCGGTCCGGTGTCCGCCGAGTAGGCGATCGAGCGACGGTCGAGGTCCACCCGGATGCCGAGCGTCTCAGGCGGATGGGCTGTCCGCGAGCACCTGAGGCGGAGGGCGCCGATCGACAGCTCGGACCCGTCGGAGATCACCTCGGGCAGGAAGGCGTCGCCGATGCCGTCGGGGAACACCGACTCCAGGTAGCCGAGCGTCTCGGCGGTCGAGTACAGGGGAACACCCGAGTGTCCGAGGACGTAGTGCAGCGCGTTGCGCATGACCGGGACGTCACCCCAGTGGTCGGGGTGGGAGTGGCTGACCACCACGGCGTCGAGCGTGGTCGGACGGACGTGGTGCTGGAGGCTCGAGAGGGTGCCCGGCCCGGCATCGAGCAGCACGGTCGTGCCGCCGCCTCGGACGAGGTAGCCGGAGCACGCGTTGTCGGGCCCGGCGTAGGTGCCGGAGCATCCGAGCACCGTGACGGCGAGGTCACCGGGTCCCGGCGGGCGGGTGGGGTCGAGGGTGGCTCCGCTCACCACGAGTGCTGCTCCGCCCGGTCGAGCTCGGGGCCCAGGAGTCGTCGGCCTAGCTCCTCGAACCAGTTGACATCCCCGGTGGTGATGAAGGTGGTGACCCCCGGCCGCCCCTCGAGCGCTGCCGCCCGGGGGCGAGCGAGGTCGAGCTCCCCGAGCACACGACGCACCTCGAACGCGGTCTCGTCCGCCGAGGACACCAGCACCACGTCACGGCCCATCACGTCGATGAGGGTACGAGCCAGATACGGGTAGTGGGTGCAGCCGAGCAGCAGGGAGTCGATCTTCGCCTCGCGGGCAGGGGCGAGCAGGCGTTGGGCCAGGACGTGCACCTGCTCGGTGTCGAACTCGCCGCGCTCGACGAACTCCACGAAGCCGGGGCAGGCGAGCGCGACGAGGTCGACGTCGTCGGACTCCGCCTCGACAGCCCGCTGGTAGGCGCCGGAGTTGATGGTGCCGACGGTGCCGATCACGCCGACGCGTCCGGTGACCGTCGCACGCACCATGGCGGTGACCCCTGGTTCGATCACACCGATCACGGGCACCTCGAAGCGGTCCCGCAACGAGTCGAGCGCTGCTGCCGCAGCGGTGTTGCATGCGACGACGAGGAGCTTCACGCCCCTCCGCTCGACGAGCTCCTCGGCGATCTGGTGCGCGAACCGCGCCACCTCGTCGAGCGGGCGTGGACCGTAGGGGTAGCGCCCGGTGTCGCCGAGGTAGACGATGTCCTCCTCCGGCAGGAGGTCGATGACCGCCCGGGCGACGGTCAGGCCACCGAAGCCGGAGTCGAACATCCCGAGGGGACCCTCACGCACGGTCCAACGGTACCCAGCTCGGCCGGCACGACGGATCCTGGGCGAGCAATCGACCGATCCTGTTGCTCGAACGACCCAGGTGCCGCTGCCAGGACGTCAGAAGTAGATGACCTTCTCGGCGTTGGCGGCGGCCTCGTCGAGGTCGAGCGTCCAGGCTCCCGTCGAGAGGTACTTCCAGCCGTAGTCGCTCACGATGAACACGATGACGCCTGAGTCGATGCGGTGAGCGACCTTGACCGCGCCGGCCAGCGCAGCCCCGGCGGAGATGCCCGAGAAGATGCCGACACCGGCGAGCGCACGGGTGAACTCCAGCGACTCCCTCGGCCGGACGATCGACTTGCCGTCGAGCAGGTCGTAGCCGCCCCACTTCTCGAACACAGGCGGGATGTAGCCGTCGTCGAGGGAGCGGAGGCCCTCGACCTGCTCACCCGAGGGCGGTTCGACAGCGAACACCTTGACGGCCGGGTTCTGCTCCTTCAGGTACGTGCCGCATCCGAGGAGCGTGCCCGAGGTGCCGAGGCCGGCCACGAAGTGGGTGATGTCGGGGACGTCGGCGAAGATCTCCGGGCCGGTGGTCCGGTAGTGGGCCTTCGGATTGGCCTCGTTGCCGTACTGGTAGAGGAACACCCACTCGGGGTGCTCGTCGGCGAGCTGCTGGGCTCGACGCACCGCGCCGTTGGAGCCCTCCGCTCCCGGCGACGGGATGATCTCAGCGCCGTAGACCTCCAGGAGCTGCCGACGCTCGATCGAGACGTTCTCGGGCAGCACGATCTTGAGATGGTAGCCACGGATCCGGCAGATCATCGCGAGCGCGATCCCGGTGTTGCCCGACGACGGCTCGAGGATGGTCGCTCCGTCACGCAGCGTGCCGTCCGCTTCGGCCTCCTCGATCATCGCGAGCGCGATGCGGTCCTTGACGGACCCGCCCGGGTTCTGCCCCTCCATCTTCGCGAGGACGCGGACGCGCGGGTTGGGGCTCAGCTGGCTGACGTCGACGATGGGCGTGTTGCCGATCATGTCGAGCACGGACGAGTACACGGTCATGCGATGGCCTCCGAAACCTGACCGCCATGGTAGGGATTCCCGGCGGTCGTTGACCACTCACGTGTCGAGGAACACGCGCTCCTCTGCGATCGCTCCGTCGACGATGCGGTAGGACCGCAGCATGGGCTCCTCGTCGCGCAGCGACACGATCACGTAGTGCCAGGTCGGGTCCGGAGCCGATGCGACGTCGGTCGGCGACGGGTACGCATCGGTGTGGGTGTGGCTGTGCATCACGCCGATGACGGCGAGTCCGTCGTCATCGGCCGCCCGGTCGGCCCGCAGGTGGTCGACAGGGTGGACGGTGTACAGCACGGCGCTCTCGGCGACGTTCCGACACGGCACGAACCGCACGACCCGGTCCGATCCGTCCGCAGGGTCCCCGACGAGGAGCCCGCACGCCTCGAGGGGCAGGCCACGGATCGCATGGGCGGACATCTCCGCATGTATCCCGGACGGCATTCGCAGCACCGGCGAAGCGTAGCGATGTCCGTGGAGCGCTCCGGCGGCGCGGCGGTACCGTGAGGCACCCATGAAGCCGACCGGCACCCAGATCGTCGCGACCAACCGACAGGCGCGGCGCAACTACGCGCTGGGCGACACCTTCGAGGCCGGCGTCGTCCTGCAGGGCAGCGAGGTGAAGTCGCTTCGCGAGTCCAAGGTGCAGTTGACCGATGCGTGGGCGTCGGTCGAGGGCGACGAGGTGTGGCTGAACGGCCTGCACATCGCGCCCTACTCGCGGGCGCAGGCGCACTCGGGTCACGAACCGACGAGACGGCGCAAGCTCCTGCTGCACCGGGTCGAGATCGATCGGATCCGGATGCGGATGCAGGTCGAGCGCCTCGCGCTCGTGCCGCTCAGCCTGTACTTCAAGGAAGGACGACTGAAGGTGGAGCTGGCACTCGGCAAGGGTCGCAACGTCGTCGACAAGCGCCAGGACATCGCGAAGCGCACCGCTGACCGCGAAGCAGCCCGGGAGATGGCCCGTGCACGTCGCTCAGACTGATCGACAGCGACACAAACCGATGGTCATCGGTCACAATGGAGCTCGTGGGGCGACGTCATGTCGGGCTCGGTGCAGGTGTGGGCGCCGTGATGCTGGTGCT
>JAFDWA010000084.1 GCA_018268735.1 Actinomycetota bacterium
GCCCACCCACTGGACGTTGTGGCGCCGGTCGGCCGCGACCACGTCGTACTCGCGGTCGTTGGTCCGGTTCCACCATGCACCCACCAACTCGGAACCAGCGAAGCGGTCGCTCTGGCTGGCCGCGAGGCGGTTCACGGCCCCATGGACCACCGTTTCGATCGCCCGGCCTCGCCAGGATGGGTAGTCGCGGGTGTAGCGGTCGACTGCGAGGTCGGCTCTGCCTCGCTCGATGTGGGCAAGCTCAGGCGCACAGAAGCGGAACCAGAAGCGCAGGTACGGGTCAGAGATGCGGTACCTGCGGCGACGCGAGCGTGGCGTCTCTCCCACCGGCACGTCGATCGAGATCATCCGCTTGGCCTGCAGAGGTTCCAGCGCTCGAGTGACCTGGGTGCCCGCTGCCTTGTCGTCACCGCCGAGCCGAGCCGCAGCAGTGGTGAACGTGGCATGGCCCACTTCGACTGCGCCGATCGCCTCCAACACCGTCCGTGCCGATTCCGCGTCACGGAGCTCCGAGAACAACACTCGTTGGCCGATGACGACCAGCGGTGAAGAATCGTCGATCAGCTGACTCCGCACGAACTTCTCCGCGCTGCGGTGACGGGCGGCCTCGGTGACCAGACGGGGGTAGCCACCGGTGGCCAGGTAGACGTCGAGCAGGTCGACGGGGTCACGCTCGGCGCCGCATGCCTCGGCCACGCCGGCGGGAGAGAGGGGCCGGATGGACCGCTCAAGGCATCGTCCGTAGAGCGGGCGGTCGTGTCCGGTGAGTTGCTCCATCATCGCCATATCCGAGCCGACGAGTATGAACAGGACCGGAAGTCGTTCGAGGGTCCGGTCCCACGCGCTTTGCAGCACGCCTTCGAGGGTGTCGTCAGTCTCAACCGCCCATGGGAACTCGTCGAGCACCACAACGGCCTCGTGGTCACCGATCGCCAGTGCGAGGCGAGCGAACAGATCCGCCCATGAGGTGGCCGGGGCAGCGAAGGCGAGGTCTCGCTGAGCGAGCGGTGCTCGGGACGCATTCAGTTCCTGCATCACCGTCGCCATCTGGACGCCTGGGCCGGCGTTCTTCACCGCAGTGGTGAAGAGGTAGGGAACCCCTGCGCTCTCCACGAACTCGGTCAACAGGCGGGACTTGCCAGACTGGCGCCGTCCACGGATCGCCACCATTCGTCCTCGGCCGGTCCGTTGAACCTCGTCCAGATCCCCCTGAAGGAGGGCCAGTTCCGACTCGCGACCCCAGAACTCGCTCAGTGGGGGCCTTCCCCCTCGCCTCCCCTTCGCAACATTCATGTTCGTATCATACACAGAGGCATCATCGAGGAGATGGGCGGGCCCGTCGAGCGCTCTGGCCGACGCCGCTGGGGTTCGAGCGTCGTCGATACCAAGGTGTCCACGGACGGCTCGGCCTGGTGAGGTCGAGTACGCGACGGACACGCGCCCGACGCGGCGGCGTGGCTCACACGTAGGCGCCGTCGATGAAGGCTTCGGCGGCACCGTGCACCTCGTCGTAACGGTCCTCGGCGAGGAGGTCGTGAAACTTCCCGGATTGGCTTCCTAACAGGCTACCGGTACCCGCGCGGCCTGCAACGGCCTCACAGGTGCCGGTTGTCGACGTCCACACTCGCACGTACGCTGTACGTACTTTACTGACTCGCAGAGCGAGGTCCGACCATGAACCCACGCGCGGCAACGCCTCCCTCCCGGGCACCACGGGACCAGCGGTTCAACATGCGGATGTCCGCGCAGCAGCGCCAGACGATCGCGTCGGCTGCCGCCGCTCTCGACAAGTCCGAGACGGACTTCATGTTGGAGGCCTCGGTGCACGAGGCCGAGCGGGTCCTGGCCGACCGCCGTTGGTTCGTGGTCGACGCTGAGGCCTGGGAGTCGTTCGACGCGATGCTCGACGCCCCGGTTCCCTACGAGGAGGACCTGCGCGACCTGCTCGCGACCCCCACGGTGTTCGAGCAGTAGCGGACCGTTCGGTGGGGAGCGGAGGGAACGACTCGTCGCTCGTCGACCGTCCTGTCGCGTTGACGCGCAACCACGTGGTCGACAGCTTCGACAGCGGCGTCGCCGAACTCGATGACTGGCTCCGCAGGTACGGCTGGGTCAACCACGCGTCGGGCAACGCCCGGGTGTTCGTCGCTGCCCGAGACGACGCGGTCGTCGGCTACTACACGCTCTCGTCCGCCGGCGTCGCCCGGGAGCAGCTCCCCGCCGAGTTGAAGAAGGGCGGGGTGCCGACCCAGGTTCCATGCGTCCTGCTGGGCCGACTCGCGGTCGACCGGACAGCGCAGGGCGCCCACCTCGGCAGGAGCCTGCTGATCGACGCGCTCATCCGGGTTGCGCGCCTGTCCGACGACCTCGGAGTGAGGGCGCTGCTCATCCATGCTCGTGACGAGGACGCCCGCGCGTGGTACCTGCACCAGGCGCGCACGTTCCAGCCGTCACCGACCGACCCGCTCCACCTGGTCCTGTCCATCAAGGAGCTCAGGCGGATTGCTGGCTCGACATGAGCGCCCTTCCTGATCTCTGGGTGCACGCAGGAGCGGACACTCTCGGGGTCATCGTAGAGGACAGTTCGAGCTCCACAATCGATGTGTGCCTTGTAAAATAAGGGCCGTGACCACCCGCTTCGGGGACGAACCGAGGACCTATGAACGCACCCATCCCTGGCTGACGTTCTCAGCGAACCTCAACGCCCTCGGTCCGACCGCCTGGCTGCTGCTGGGCGAGGTCCACTCGAAGCTGCAGCACATCTCCGGTGTGCCCCTCCGCCCGGACATCAGCATGCGGCTGAACCAGATCTACCTGGCCAAGGGGGTGCATGCCACCACAGCCATCGAAGGCAACACGTTGACCGAGGAACAGGTCGACAGGATCATCGCGGACGACTTGAAGCTCCCTCCCTCCAAGGACTACCTCGAGCAGGAGGTCCGCAACGTCGTCGACGCCTGCAACCGAATCGTCGGCGAGGTTGCCTCAGGCAACCCGATTCCCCTGACGGTGGAGCGGATCGCTGCGTTCAACCTCGACGTGCTCCGAGACCTCGAGGTCGATGCCGCGGTCGTCCCCGGAGTGATCAGGACCGGTTCCGTGGTCGTGGGGAACGCGTACCGCGGGGCCCCCGCAGAAGACTGCGAGCTCCTCCTCCAACGGTTGTGCGACTGGCTCAACGGTCCCGAGTTCATCGCAGGCGAGAACGATCCGTACGCGTTCACGAAAGTCCTGATGAAGGCGGTGCTGGCGCACCTGTACGTGGCATGGATCCACCCCTTCAGAGATGGGAACGGCCGAACGGCGCGACTGATCGAGTTCCAGGTCCTCGTCGAGTCCGGTGTGCCGCTCCCGGCGGCCCACCTGCTCTCCGACCACTACAACCTCACACGGGAGCGGTACTACCGGGTGCTCGCGAGGAGCAGTCGACCGCCGTATCCGGTCACCGACTTCGTCGAGTACGCCCTGGCGGGACTGGTCGACGAGCTCAGGTTGCAGCTCGACCTCATCCGGACGAGCCAGCTCGACGTCACCTGGGAGAACTACATCCACGATCGGTTCCGTGATCAGGAGACCCCGGCGCGGCGGCGACAGAAGCACCTCGTGCTCGACCTCCCACCAAGCGACTGGACGCCACGCTCGGAGATCCGGCGTGTCTCGGGGCGCATCTCCGAGGAGTACGCCGGGAAGGGAGCGAAGACCATCACGCGCGACATCAACGCACTGCGTGAGATGGGTCTCATCCAGGTCTCACGGGAAGGGGTCAAGCCGAACCGCGGCCTCGTCGTTGCATTCCTCCCGGTCAGGGCCGATGGTCCGGTCGCCGCAGTCGACGTCGTCCTCCCCGACGGGTCCGATACCCACATGTAGGCGTCGGACCCGGCCGGCGACCTGGCCTCGGCTCAGACCGGGCTGATGTCGACGCGGGCGTCGTGGAACACCGCACCGCCGATCGTGTGCTCCACGTCGGCCGGGGTCAGCGCGTTGGCGCTCAACCCGCCGGGCAGGTGCCGCCGCCACAGACCCTTCGGGATCGACACCACACCGGGGCGCAGCGACGGGTCCACCCGGGCCGGCATCACCAGCGTCGCGAGGTCGTTGAAGACCCTCACCTCGTCGCCGTCGCGGACCCCGCGTGCGGCGGCGTCGTCGGGGTGCACCGAGACCACCGCCGGCGGCGGGTCGTACTCGCCGAAGATCGAGTTGATCATGCGGGTCGACGCCGGGGTGATCAACGTCAGCGGATAGGTCGAGTCGAGCGGTCGATGGGTCGGCACCGGGTCGGGTCCCAGGCCGAGCACCAGCCGCGCCCGACCGCCGTCGGGGATCGTCGTCGCAGGGTCCTCCGACGGGCCGAACTGGATCGTCCCGTCGGGACGGGTCGGCACCGGTCGCTCCGGCACCGGCGGGGGAGGCACCTGCTCGGGTGCGTAGCCGTCGAGGCCCAGAGCGGTGGCCAGTCCGGCAGCGACCTCGGCGTTGGTCCACGACTCGCCGACGGGTTCGATCACCGCACGGATCGGTGACGCGGCGTACGCGCCGTAGCCCACCGCGACGTCGCCGCCCTGCTCGAAGTACGTGGTGGCCGGCAGCACGACATCCGCGAGCGCTGCGGTGTCGGTCATCACCTGGTCGTGCACGACGGTGAACAGGTCCTCGCGCTCCAGGCCGGCGATGACCGCCTGCTGATCCGGTGCCATCACCGCCGGGTTCGCGCCTTGCACGACCAGGACCGTCACCGGCGGATCGGCGTGGCCGAGGTCGTGGCCGATGCGGTTCATGTTGAGCGTCCGCGCACGCGGCGGAGCGTCGGTCAACTCAGGCAGGGTGTCGGGCTCGGCCGCGGAGGACGTCGAGGAGATCACCCCGGCGCCTGGCCGGCCGAACTGGCCGGCCAGCACCCACAGCCCGAGCGCGGCACGGATCCCGGACCCGCCGTTGCGGTTGCGTTCCATCCCCCACCCGATGCGCAGCATCCCCGGCCGTCGGCTCCCGACCAACTGCGCCAGCTCGGTGATCGCAGCGGCGTCGACGCCGCACACCTCGGCCGCCCGCTCCGGCGACCATGCCCGGGCCGCGTCCAGGAACCCGTCGGCCCCCTCCGCGTTCGCGTCGCAGAACGTCCGGTCGACCAGCCCGAGCCGGTCGAGCTCCGCAGCGGTGGCCAGTGCGAGCACGTCGTCGGTGCCGGGGTGCACAGCGAGGTGCCGATCCGCTCGTGCCGCGGTCGGGGTGCGTCGCGGGTCGATCACGACGACTGCCGCGCCGCGTCGGCGTGCGTCGGTGAGCAGCGGTGTGAGGTGGGTGTTCGACGTCGACGGGTTGGCGCCCCAGATCACCACGAGGTCCGAGTGCGCGACGTCGAGCGGGTCCGCCGACGCCATGTTCGGGAACGTCGAGTGCCAGGCGATCGCGGCGGTGTAGGCGCAGATCGTGTGGGCGACCTCGGAGGTGCCGAGCTCGGCGAACAGCCGGTTCATCAGCCGATCGGAGAACGTCGGCGCGGAGGAGTTGTAGAGGAACGGCACCACGCTCGCCGGGCCGTGCCGATCGATCGCTCGGGTGATCTCCGCCGCGATCCGCTCCAGCGCCTCGTCCCAGCTGATCGACTCGAAGCGACCGGATCCCTTGGGGCCGGTGCGGGCCAGCGGTGTGAGCACCCGCTCCGGGGAGTGCACACGCCGAGCGGACTTGCGGACCTTTGCGCAGATCCATCCATCGGTGAGGGGGTTCGACTCGTCCGACGGCGCAGCGTCGATGTTGACGATCCTGGCGTCGGGGCCGTCGGGGTCCGAAACGGTGACCGACAGGGTGCAGGCGTCTGGGCAGTCCAACGGACACGCGGTGGTCACGCTCCGCGTGTCGACGAGTCGGTCGATCTGGGTCACCGTTCCAGACTGGCACCCCACGAAGCTGCGACACCGGTGGTTTCGGTCCCAGCCGTGGGATCGACCTTCACCCATCCATGGTCGGGATCGTGGCGCCGGATCACCCGAGCGGGGGAGCCGACCGCGACGCTGAAGTCCGGCAGGTCCGAGGTCACCACGGCGCCCGCGCCGACGACGACGTGTCGACCGATGGTGACGCCTGGCAGCACGACGGCGTTGTGGCCGATCCAACTCCCGTCGCCGATGCGCACCGGTTCCTCCGGCTGGTTCTGCATCGAGATCGGGATCGACAGGTCCTCGTAGCCGTGGTTCATGTCGGTGATGTGCACGTGGTGGCCGGTCCACACGTCGTCGCCGATCTCGACGAGTCGGTGGCCCGTGATGCAACTGCCCCGACCGATCAGGCACCGGTCGCCGATCACGATCACCCGATCGTGCAGGCCCCGGTGGTTCGGACCCCAGCCTGCCGACAGCACGACGTGGCCGCTGATCATCGTGTCCGCGCCGATGTGGATCGACTGCTCGTTCATGATCGTGTCGTACGGGAAGCCGACGATGCTGCCCCGCCCGAACGAACCGAAGCGGCGACCGGCAGCGGAGTCGGGGCCGATCGCGCCGAGCGACTTGTAGGCGGCCCAGCTGGCTCGGACGACCGGCCCGAGCGCTGCGTACACGGCACCGCGGACCCGGTCGGTGCGCCGCCGCGGCGCGTTCTCGCGGTTGAACATGGCGGGAACCTTACGGGGTGCCACCGGATCGCCGGTCGGGCCGCCTCCCGTCGGGGCGGGCGGTCGATGAGCGGTCAGTCGCCGAAGCGCAGCCGGTCGAGCTCCCAGTAGGCACGCAGCGCGACGACCTTCCCGTCGCCGTCGACCCGGTAGGTGAACACGCCGTCGGTGTGCACGACGGTCCCGTCGGGCATCGTCGTCGTGATCGTCCCCACGTTCGCGACCTCG
>JAFDWA010000085.1 GCA_018268735.1 Actinomycetota bacterium
CGACGCTTCTCCCAGGAGCGGCCGCAGCGTCGACGACGTCGCATCGTCGACATCAGCGATCCGCCGACCGAGGAGACGCCGGTCGTCCCACGTGATCCGTGGTAGCCGTCGACCTCGCCCGGGTCGTCGATGCGACTCAGCCGATCACGAGCGCTCCGGCCAGCTCCCGCCACTCCCGCAGCGGCAGGTGCGCCATGTCGGGGTCCAGCACCTGCACGCACACGTGATCCGCTCCGGCATCGAGGTGCGCCTGCAGTCGGGCGAGTGCGTCGTCCATCGTCCCCCACGCGACGATCGCGTCGACGAGCCGGTCGGATCCGCCGTCGGCGACGTCGGTCTCGCCGAAGCCGAGCCGAGCGAGGTTGCTCGTGTAGTTCGGGGCCTGCAGGTAGACCGCCATGTGCTGGCGGGCGGTCGCACGGGCCGTCGACGGGTCGGGGTCCAACACGACCATCTGCTCGACGGCGAGGAGCGGCTCCGGCCCCATCGTGTCGCGGGCGATCGCCGTGTGCTCCGGTGGGACGAAGTAGGGCAACGCCCCAGCGGTCCGCTCCGCCGCGAGGCGCAGCATCCTGGGACCAAGCGCGGCGAGGACCATCTGCGCCGGCGGCTCACCGGTGGGAGCGAAGAAGCGTGCGCGCTCCATGGCGTCGAGGTACTCCACCATCCCCGTGTACGGCTTGGAGTAGTCGTGCTTGCGGACCCACGCGACGAGGTGCTCGTGGCTGACCCCGAGCCCCAGCAGGAACCGGCCCGGGAACGCCTCGTTGAGCGTCTGCATCGCGGCGTTGCACGCGAGCGGGTCACGGCCGTAGCGGTTCACGATCCCGGTCGCGACCTTGATGCGACCTGACGCCTGCAGCAGCAGCGCGGCGTGCACGAACGGCTCCCGGAAGACCGTCTCGGGGATCCACACGGCGCCGAAGCCGAGCTCGTCGAGCTCCGCGACCGCCGCTTCGGCCACAGCTGACGGCTGCATGTCCAGCGCTCCGGTCCAGATGCCGAAGGTGCCGATGTCGATGTTCGGGTTCTGCACGATCGCTCCCGGCTGCTCGTCCGCCCTCACGGGTCCAGGTAGAGGAACCCGAACGCCTCGTCGCGGACGTCGAGACCCGCGGCTGCCAACGCCGGCGACCAGTCGCCGCCGACGGCAGGGTTCGACTCCTCCATGCCGTGGTCCGCGCACAGGAACACCGCGGTGCGGTCGCGGATGCCACGACGTTGCAGAGCGGCGAGCACCTCGCCGATGCGACCATCGGTGTCACGGATCGACGCCCGGGCGATCTCCGAGTGCGGTCCGCCCTCGTGGAACGCCGAGTCGGTCAGCGCGAAGTTGACCCACAGGAACCGCGGCAGCGGGTAGTCGACGCCGAGGTAGCTCCCTCCGAGGATCGCGACGGCCTGCGTGGTGCCGTGGTGGTCCACCTGGGTGAACGTCGCATAGTCCTTCACCGGTCGGACGAACATCTCGGTGGTGTGCGGGAGGCCCTCGGCGGTGTGCGGGAACTCCATGCGCACCCCACGACGCAGCAGGTCGAACGTCGAGTAGCCGGCACCGTGGTCAGCCGGTTCGTTGACCGACGCAGTGAACGCGCCCGGTTCGCAGCGCTGCAGCGCCAGGTGGACGCTGTCGGTGCCCGGCAGCAGCGACGACATCGCGGTCGCCCACGTCTCCGGCGAGTTCGTGATCACCTGCGCGCCACGGCCGCGGTCCCACCAGGCGTTGTGCAGGATCCCGTGGTGGCCGGGGTGGCGACCGGTGATGATCGAGGTGTGGTTGGGAAGCGTCACCGTCGGCAGCGATGACACGATGCCGCTGCGCAACGTCGTGCCGTCGGCCATCAGTGACGCGATGTTCGGCGCGTCGCCACTGGCGACGGCGTCGTAGAGGACGTTCGGGTTGCAGCCGTCGAGCAGGAGTCCGACGACGTGGGCGGGCCCGTCGCCCGCGCTGATCGCATCGGCGTCGAGCAGCCGGTGCAACGGCTCTCCGTCGCGACCGTCGAGCACCTCCGGATCGTGGCCGAGCAGCGCGAGCACCGTCGGGGCGATGTCGACGAGCTGGGCCTCGACACCTTCGACCATCCCGTCGCGTCGGACGCCCGGACCGCTGATGATGAACGGGGCACGGCACTGGACTGCGCCGAGCGAACCGTGCTCCCCGATGTGGCCGCCCTGGTCGGCCCAGTGGTGCGACGCGGTGTGCACGACGCAGAGGTCCGGAGCGCACGGGTGGTCGAACAGCTGCGCAACCTGCTCGTAGGCGTACGGGTACGCGTTGGCGGTGCGGTCCGGGAAGCGGTTGGAGACCTCGGCGTCGAGCCCGGCGAAGCGGTCGATCGCCTGGTCCCCGAGCGGGTTGCGACCTGTCACCTCCTCGACGGTGAAGCGCCACTCGCACGCAGGTGCGCCGGGGTCCACCGGCTCCCGGCGGAATCGGACCGACCCGTCCACAGCGTGCGCCTCGTACGCTCCGTCCCGAGCCAGGAGGACGACCTCGACGATCGGTTCGAGCGTCGGGCTCACCAACGTGGCGAGCGCCGTGTCACGTGGATCAGCCATGTCGACGACGGTAGCCCGGGCACCTCACCGCGGTCCGTCCCGAGCGGTCCGTCCCGACCCTGCTGGAGCGGAGTCGACCCGAAGCCGGCCCAAAAACGGTCTTCGGGCGGGATCCCGGCGAATCGCCGATCTCCCGCCCGAAGGGGGACACCCTCCCCGCTCGACACCCTTCCCCCGGTACCAACGGCACCGGCGCCATCGAACGGTCTCCATCGTCCCGTCGTGGTGATGGGGCAACCTCCACGACTCCGTTGGAAGGTTTCTACTCGATTCCACCTTCTCATGCAACCCGTCGCTCGTCACACATCCACCGGGGAGCACGAGGATGCCCCGGAACCGCTCCGATCAAGCCCCCGGGACGGGCGGCGCGCCGAGGACGGCCGGCTCGGCTCCGTAGCAGGTGCTCCGCTGTGACATATCGACCACTACGGTCGTCGCGCATCCTCGATAGGATCGAGCCGTGGCCTCTGGGGCGGAGACGCGCAACGAGCTCATCCGTGCCGGCGTCGAGCTGAACGACGAGCTGACCATCGAGCGGCTCTTCGCCGGCGTCACGACCGCCGCGGTCGCTGCTCGTGCCGGCGTCACGACGGGGTCGTTCTTCCACCACTTCGCCAACTCCTCGGAGTTCGCTGCCGCGCTCGTCCGCTCCCAGTTCCGCGAGCGACTCGAGGCGCCGGCGGTGACCGGAGAGCTCGTCGAAGCCGTGGCGTCGGGCGAGCTCGCCCGTTCGTTGGCGATCGTCCTCACGTCGAGCTGGCAGGGGATCACCTCGAACCACGAACGCCGCGCCGAGCGACGGGCGCAGATGCACCTGTTCGCCCACCACCGCGCTGCGCTGCCCGTCGACGGCGAGCACCCGGAGTGGTCCACCGTCGGTGACGTCCTCCGCGACACCTACCGCCACCAGTTCGACGGCATCGCGTTGGCATGGCAGCAGATCCTCGACCTGACCGAGATGCGCCTCGAAGCGCCGTTCAACACCCACCGCCTCGCCATCTCGGTCCACGCGCTGATGCTCGGACTCGAGATCATCGATGCGATCGACCCGACCGCGGTCGACGACCAGCTGTTCGCCGACACCGCCGCCACGTTGGCCGGCGCAGCCTCGCGACTCGACCTGCGCGTTCCGCGCGTCGTGGTCGCCGACGAGCTCGGCCAGGCGACCGAGGCCTCCCCCCAGGCGCGATCGGGTGCACGTCGACGACAGGACACACGCAACCGGATCGTGGAGGCGACGAGCGGGATGTTCGACCACGGCTGGGACCACCTCAGCGCGACGGACGTGGCGGAGGTCTCCGGGGTGTCGACGCAGACCGTCATCAACCTCTTCGGTCAGGTCCGACTGGTGTGCGCCGCGACCTTCGTTCGACACCTCCCCTCGTATCGCCGGGCGATCGACGCCGCGATGCCGGACCGCCCGATGGACGCGCTGCACGACGCGCTGCTCCACCTCGCCCGCGCTGCCGCAGCGGACCCGCATCCGGCCCGGGCACTGCTCGTCGAACGCCTCGGCATCCGCACCTCGCGCCACTTCGACCTCGCCGACGACGACATCCGGGTCCTCGTCCCGTTCGGGATCCGGCTCGCGTTCGTGATCGCGGCGATCCGCGACGCTGATGTCGGCGAACCTTCCGTCGCGGACCTCTCGGCGACGTTGATCGACACCGTGCTCGCGCACGCGATCCCGCGTCCCGGTCGCAGCGAGGAGACCGTCGAGCTCGCGCTCCGGCTCCTGGACCACCCCGGACCGCCCGACCACCCCGGCGATTCGGGGAGCTGAATCGGGGACCCGAGCAGCGCGCCGCTACCCTGACGACCCGTCAGAGACGTTCGAGTCCCGGCGTTCCCGGGAGGACGGAGGCACCAGTGGCCACCAGACGTGAGCCGGCGATCGCAGGGTGGTTCACGATGCCGACCGACGGCACCGCGCCCGCGCTCATCGGGACCAGGGACAGCTCGACCGGGACCTACTTCTTCCCGCCCGAGCGGGTGATGTCGCGTGCGCCGGGGGCTGCGGACGCCGAGCTCGTCGGGGTGGAGCTGTCGCGGACCGGCCGGCTCTGGTCCTACACCGACGCCGGGTACCGACCGCCCGAGCCCTACGTCCCGGTCACCGATCCCCACGAGCCGTTCGCCATCGCGGCGGTGGAGCTCGAGACCGAGAAGATGGTCGTGATGGGTCAGGTCGTCGCCGGCGTCGGCGTCGAGGACCTGCAGGTCGGCATGGAGATGGAGCTCGTCCTCGACACCCTGTCGATCGAACCGGATCCCGATGGCGACGAGGGCGACACCATCGAGCAGGTGGTGTGGAAGTGGCGCCCCGTCGGCGTCGACGGTGGAGAGGGGCAGCAGTGAGCGTCGAGCAGGTGGCGGTCCTCGGGGCCGGCATGCACCCGTGGGGCAAGTGGGGACGCAACTTCGTCGAGTACGGCGTCGCGGCCGCCCGCGCGGCGCTGGCGGACGCCGGGATCGACTGGCGTGACATCGGCTTCGTCGCCGGCGCGGACACGATGCGCAACGGCTACCCCGGCTACGTGGCCGGTGCGACCTTCGCCCAGGCGCTCGGCTGGACGGGCATCCCCGTCACGAGCGCCTACGGGGCGTGCGCATCGGGCACCATGGCGATCGAGGCAGCCCGCCAGCGGATCCTCGCCGGCATGTGCGACGTCGCGCTCGTCGTCGGCGCCGACACCACGCCGAAGGGGTTCCTCAAGCCGAACAAGGGCGAGCGCGGCGACGACCCCGACTGGTTGCGCTTCCGGCTGATGGGTGCCACGAACCCCACCTACTTCGCGCTCTACGCGCGCCGTCGCATGGACCTCTACGGCGCGACCCCCGACGACTTCGCGCTCGTGAAGATCAAGAACGCCCGCAACGGGTTGGACAACCCGTACGCGCGCTACCGCAAGGAGGTCACCGCCGAAGACATCGCTGCGTCGCCGACGGTCGCGAGCCCGCTGCGCCTGCTCGACATCTGCGCGACCTCCGACGGTGGCGCAGCGCTCGTGTTGACCTCGATGGAGTACGCACGCCGTCACCTCGGTGGATCCGAGCCGACCGTGCGCGTGGCTGCGGTCAGCACGGTGACGCCCACCTTCCCGAACACCGTCATCGAGATGCCGAACTTCGCGACCGACTCCGCGGCTGGCCTGCCGGTGCCGGATCGGACCTTCAAGCAGGCGATCGGTGCGGCAGCCTACGAGCAGGCCGGCATCGGACCCGACGACGTCGACGTCGCCGAGGTCTACGACCTCTCCACCGCGTTGGAGCTCGACTGGTACGAAGATCTCGGCTTCTGCGGAGCGGGCGAAGCCGAGAAGCTGCTGCGCGACGGGGTCACGCAGCTCGACGGCCGCCTTCCGGTCAACCCGTCGGGCGGCCTCGCCTGCTTCGGTGAGGCGGTCCCCGCCCAGGCGATCGCGCAGGTCTGCGAGATCACCTGGCAGCTCCGCGGCCAGGCCGACGGTCGTCAGGTGAGCAACCCGCGTGTCGGCATCACGGCGAACCAGGGCCTGTTCGGCCACGGATCGAGCGTCATCCTGACGAGGTAGCCGAGGCGACGGCTCAGATCTGAGCGCCTACGGTCGATGGGTGGAAGGGAACACCACCCGGCACACGACACCTGGGGCCTTCGGGCCCCGGTGTCGTGGACCGATGCCGTGACCGACCCGCACCTCACCGCCGGGCCCACCTCACCGTCGACCCATGAGGACGAGCACCGGCACCGCTGCTGCGCACCCGGCGAGCAGCACGAGCCCGGCGGACACCCCGAACCTGCCGGCCACTGCGCCCACGACCCCCGGCCCGACCACCGAGCCGAGGTAGCCCATCGTGGTCACCGCACCGACGAGGACCCCGGGGCGCTCACGACCGCGACCCACCTCCGACATCAGCAGCGGCCAGCACACCGACACACCTCCCGCAGCGACGACGAGGCCGAAGGCCGCGACGACGACCTGCGAGACCGCTGCGAGCACGACGAGCCCGGCTGCGGCGACCGCGGCGCCGACCACGATCGCGCGACGCGCCGCGGCTGACGTCTCCACCTGCGACACCGAGAGGCGCGCGAGCACGGCGACGACGTACCCGAGGAACGCCCCGCCCGCGCCGACGAGCAGGCTCGCGTCCAGCTGACCACGCAGCTGCAG
>JAFDWA010000086.1 GCA_018268735.1 Actinomycetota bacterium
CTGGCCAGACCTGCATCTCGGTGCAGCGGGTCTACGTCGAGCGCAGCATCCACGGTGACTTCCTCGAGGCCCTTGCGGCCCGAGTCGCAGCGCTGCGGGTCGGTGACCCGGCAGATCCCGCAACGGAGGTCAGCGCGCTGATCGACCCCGGCGAGTCGGACCGGGTGTCTGCGTGGATCGACGCGGCCACCTCCGACGGCGCCCGACTCGTCGTCGGAGGTGCTCGTGGCGACGACGGTGTGCTGAGCCCGACGCTGCTCGACGCGGTGCGCGCCGACATGTTGGTGTGCTCCCACGAGGTCTTCGGCCCGGTGGTCGGCGTGGCTGCCTACGACGACTACGACGAGGCGCTGGCACAGGCCAACGACACCCGCTACGGCTTGCAGGCGTCGGTGTTCACCCGCGACATCGCCAAGGCGCTGCGCGCGACCGACGTCCTGGACTTCGGCGGCGTGCTCGTCAACGAGATCCCCTCGTGGCGGGCCGACCAGCAGCCCTACGGCGGTGTGCGGGATTCGGGCAACACCAGGGAGGGACCGCCCTACACCGTTCAGGAGATGACCGAGCGCCGGATGATCGTCATCCAGGGCTGATCGTCATCCAGGGCTGATCGTGACCCGGGGCCGGCCGGTCCGCTGGCTCGCCGGAGTGCCCCCGCTCCCCTGCCGGCTCAGATCCCGTCGAGGAAGCTGTCCAGGGCCGACGCGTTCGCTCCGCCGACGGGCAGGTGGTTGCGGACCCAGCTCGGCATCCACGTCAGGTCGCTCCACGCGTCGACGAGGTCGAACTGCACGCGTGCGCCACGCTGCTGGGCGATGCGTGCGAGCGCCTCGGCGTGTGCCGGCGTCACGATCGCATCCGCGTCGCCGTGGATGATGTAGCCGGGCGGGTCGCCGGAGTCGAGGAACGTCACCGGTGACATGCGTGTGAGGATCGCCCGGTCCCAGGACCACGCCCAGGTCACACCGAGTGACAGAGTCGCGGGGATCGTGAAGTCGGTCGCCCCGGAGATGTCGACCCAGCCGTCGACGCGGGCGACCGACGCGTAGGCATGGTCACCGGTGTTCCAGGCCACGCCGGCGAGGGTGGCGAGTGTGCCCCCGGCGGAGTGCCCGGCGACGACGATCCGGGTCGTGGCGAGGCCGAGACGCTGCCCCTCGGTCCGCACGAAGCCGATCGCTGCCTCCACGTCGTCGATCGCTGCGGGCCACGGCGCTGCCCCGTTGCGGTTGAGTCGGTAGTTGACCGACACCACGTCCCATCCGCGGGACCGAGCTGCGAGGATCGGCCCGTCCATCGCCTCGCGCTGGGACTTGTCGCCACCGGTGAAGCCGCCGCCGTGGACGAAGACGATGCTGCCTCTCGACGCGGCCCCGTCCGGGTCGTGGCGGTACACGTCGAGGGTCTGGGAGCCGCCGCAGGGCTCGTCGGTCGCTGCCCCCGGGCCGCAGCCTCGCATCGCACCGGGGAGGTAGGCGACGTCACGCCGGTCGGCTTCGAGCTGCTCCCCGAAGGAGGCCGACACCACCTGTGCTCGCGTCGGGTTGGGGACCTGGGATGCCGGCGGGGGTGACGGGGTGCAGGCTGCGGCGAGCAGGAGGATCCCGGTGCCGGCGAGCAGGCGAAGGGTGCTCCGGTGCTGGGCACCGATCCCGCGGCGATCGTTCTGGCCCGATGTCGCTCCCATGAGCCACACAACGGCGGCCCACCCGACGGGCTTGAGAACATCCCGCGGCGGCTCAGTTCACCGAGGGGTCCTCTGGGTACAGGCCCTGTGCGACGAGGCGACCGCCCTGGCGTCGCATGACCGTTCGCCACAGCAGCGCCGGCTCGGCGCACAGCACGTCGTCGACCATCGCGTCGGCCACGTGCCAGGCACCGGTGGCGAGCTCGCCGTCGAGCTGGCCCGGACCCCACCCGGAGTAACCGGTGAACAGGCGCACCGCGTCGAGGCCGCTCACCTCGCCGCCGAGCAGCGCTTCGGGATCCACGATCGCGATCGGACCCGACAGCAGCGCTGCGTTGACCGGCTCGGCATCGACCGCGCGCCGACCGATCGCGAGGAGGCCACCGACGGAGACGGGACCGCCGACGAAGAACACCGACGGTGACAGCACCGGCACCGCCAGGTCGGGCAGGTGCTCGGCCACCACGGTGTCCGACGGGCGGTTCAGCACGACGCCGAAGGCGCCGGCCTCGTCGTGGTCGACCATGTAGACGACCGTCTGGTCGAAGTTCGCGTCACCGAGGTCGGGGACCGACAGCAGGAGCCGGTGCCGTGTCGATCCGTCCATGCCGACAGCATTCCAGAACGGTGCAGCCGGTCCAGGCCGATTGCTGGTCGGGCTCCCTGCGATGCTGCCCTGCCGGGCGCGGTCAGGTGATGTCGAGCGACAGCATCCGGATGGCGTTGCCGCGAAGGATCTTGTAGCGGACCTCCGGGGTGAGGTGCGCCATCATCTTCTCGGCGACCTCCTTGGTGTGCGGCCAGGTGGAGTCGGTGTGCGGGTAGTCGCTCTCGAAGGTGACGTTGTCCTCTCCGATGACGTCGAGCGAGTTGAGGCCGTGCTGGTCGCGGAAGAAGCAGCCGAACACCTGCCGGTAGTAGTAGCTCGACGGTGGCTCGGGGATGAGGTCCGCCACGCCGCCCCAGGCGCGGTGCTCGCTCCAGACGTCGTCGACGCGCTCGAGCATGTAGGGCAGCCAGCCGATCTGGCCCTCGGAGTAGGCCAGCTTGAGGTTCGGGAACCGCACGAGGACACCGGAGAACAGGTAGTCCGACAGCGACGCCATCGAGTTGTTGAAGCTGAGCGACGCCGCAACCGCGGTCGGCGCGTCGGGCGAGGTCGCCGGCATCCGCGACGAGGAGCCGATGTGCATGCAGATGACCGTGTCGGTCTCCTCGCAGGCCTGGAAGAACGGGTCCCAGAACCCGCTGTGGATGCTCGGCAGACCGAGGTGGTAGGGCACCTCGGAGAACGCGACGGCGTGCACGCCACGGGCGGCGTTGCGGCGGATCTCCGCAGCGGCGAGGTCGGCGTCCCACAGCGGCACGATGCACAGCGGCTCCAGGTGGCCGTCGGAGCCACCGCACCACTCCTCCACCATCCAGTCGTTGTAGGCGTAGATGCAGGCCTCTCCGAGCTCGCGGTCCTTGGCCTCGGTGAAGGCCTGGCCGCAGAAGCGTGGGAACGACGGGAAGCAGAGCGACACGTCGACGTGGTTCATCAACATGTCCTCGACGCGGGCCTTGGGGTCGTAGCAGCCGGGACGCATCTCGTCGTAGGTCATCGGCGTCATCGTCATCTCGTCGCGGGAGTACCCCACTGCTGCGACGTGGCGCTTGTGGATGTACACGAGGTCCTCGAAGACCCAGCAGTCGGCTTCCTTGCCGGCGGGGTCGAACTCCTGCTCGTAGGCGCCGCCGCCGATGTGCTTCATGGCGCCGACGCCACGGCGCTCGATCTTCGGGCCTCTGTCTCGGAACTTGGCCGGAAGCCACGTCTCCCACACGTGCGGTGGTTCGACGACGTGGTCGTCGACGCTCACGATCATCGGGATCTCGTCGATGTCGTCGGTCGTGTCGGTGCTGCCCTCGACGGTGGTCACGGGTGCCTCCTCCCCCGGTCGGGCCGGGTCGTTGACGGGCTGTCGGATCGGTTTCTGACGGGTCGTCAGAAACTGTACCCGGCCGGTGCACGCAAGGGGTACCCCCGCAGCGGCGGGCACCGGGCTCGACGACCTGGATCGCACGCTCCGTCAGCCCCTGTTCATCTCGCCCATGGAGACGGAGGGGAACCGTCGGATGTCACGTCGCCCCATCCGGGCGTCTCGGCTCCTGGACCGGGAGCGTCGAACGACCGTCGGTCCGCCACCAGCTCGCGGTGACTCGGAAGCCCTCGACGTCCGCAGTGGGCACGATCGCCTCGAAGCTGCGCCGGTACGAGGTGTGCGAGATCCTCCAGCCGGCATCGCTGCGGCGGTACTCGTCGCGGTAGAACGCAGCGCCGAACAGGACGAAGCCCCAGTCGGTGTCGACCACGGTGTCCTCGAGCGCCCACACCCCCACCGCCGAGTCGCCGTCGACGTCGATCTCCGGGTGGTGGACCCGGTGGCTGGAGTGGAACGCCTCTCGACCCATGTTCTCGACCAGGAACCCGATGATCTCCTCACGGCCCGTGTAGCTGTAGTTCCCGCCGCTGTACTCCGCTCTGGCGTCCGGGGTGAACAGCGCTCCGAGCCCGCTCCAGTCCTTCTGGTCGAGGCAGCGCAGGTAGGCGTACTTCAGGCGCTTGATGCGCTCGATGTCGAGCAGGTCCTCGACGGTCACGTCGGTCATGGATCCTCCATCACGGTTCCGCTGTCGACCCGGGTGCGGGCCCCGATGCATCGACGAGCAGGCGGGTGAGCAGCGGCATCGGCAGGCCGATGACCCCGCTCGGGTGCTCGCCGGAGATGCCCGCCACGAGCCCGCTCCCCGGCTGGTGGGCCTCCAGCACATCCTGGTCCTCGAGCCGGTAGGAGCCGGAGGTGTCGTAGGGGGCGAAGCGGGTGACGTAGGCGCGGGCCTCGGCGAGCTCGTAGCGGCGCATGGTGACGGTCTGGACGTCGACGCCGGTGTGCACCGAACCGGCCGCGCCGCGGACCGCGACACCGTTCACGAGGTGGTGCGTGGTGGCGGACATCGCCATGAGCTGGGCGACCGCTCGGGCTGCGTCGGGTTGCTTGGTCAGCAGCGTGGCCCTGCCGGTGTGGTCGCGCAGGATGCCGACCTGATCCGCAGCGATCACGGTTCGCCCGGGATGGCGTGGCGCGACATCGTTCAGCTTGCGCAGCGCCAGTTCGACGGCGAGCCCGTCGGGACCGAGCTCGTCGAGCCGGCCGTCGAACAGCCGCTCATCGACCTGCGGTGGGTCGACGTCGACCTCGATCCCTGCCTCGGTGAGCAAGCGTGCCCGGTGCAGCGACCCGGACGCAAGCACGACCGGCCCGAGCCCGTGGAGCGGTCCAGCCGCCGTCGCTTCGGTCCGTGCGCTCATCGGCACCGAGTGTGTCACCACTACCCTGGCGGATCGTGCCGTCACACTCCGTCGCCCTGGGTTCCGGCGCCGCCGTGGTCACGATGGAGCTCGAGCGGGGAGTCGTCGGAGACCTGGCCACCCTCACGCAACTCGCGGATGCCGCACGGGAGCGCGGGACGTTGGAGGCCTGCGGGCGACTCGTCGCAGCGGCGCGGGACCGTGACGTACCGGTGGTCCACTGCATCGCACAGTGGCGCGCCGACCGCCGTGGCACCGTCCTCAACACGCCGCTCACGACCTCGCTCGCCCGGAACCCCGCTCAGATCCTCGAAGGCACCGCCGCGGTCGAGCTCGTCGCGGAGCTCGGTGACACCTCGGGCGATCTCCGCAGCATCCGCCGCCACGGCTTGACGCCGTTCACCGGCACCGACCTCGATGCGCTGCTCCGGTCGCTCGAGGTCACCACCGTCGTCGCCTGCGGCGTGTCGCTCAACGTCGGCGTGCTCGGTCTGTGCCTGAACGCCGCCGATCTCGGCTACCGGGTGGTGGTGCCCTCCGACGCCGTCGTGGGTGTCCCAGCGGACTACGGCGACGATGTGGTGCGCAACACCCTGGCGATGCTCGCCACGATCACCACCGTCGACGAGCTCGTGTCGTGAACTCGGCGCTCAGCTGATCCCGAGCCGGTCCGCCAGCGCAGCGGAGCGCTCGAGGACCTCCCGTCGGGTGGTTCCCGGGACCGACAGCGCCACCCAGTCGACCCCCATCGACGACAGCTGCGACACCTCCTCCACGAGTGGATCCACCCCTCGGTCGGGGTCCTCGAGGTACTCCGCCAGCGAGAACGGCACGAAGCAGGTCGTGAGCGGGTCGGTCCGGCCGACGGCATCGCAGAGCTCGCGGCAGTCGACCAGGCGCCGACGCAGGGTGTCGAGGTCGGCGATCGCGGCTGTCCGCACCGCCGACTCCATGCCGGCCGGCGTCGGGAACGGCGACCAACCCTGGGCGAGGGTGACCGCACGGCGCATCGCAGCACGGCTGTTGCCGCCCACCCAGATCGGCGGATGCGGATGCTGCAGAGGCCGCGGCTCGGAGGTGACCGATCGTGCGTCGTAGCCGGGACCCGCAGCGGCGAGCGACTCCTCGCTCCAGATTCGAGGGAGGAGCGCGAGCATGTCCTCGAGTCGAGCGGTGCGGTCCTCGAAGTCGACGCCGAGTGCCCGGAACTCGGGACGCAGGTACCCCGCGGCCACCCCCACGATCAGACGCCCGGAGGACACGACGTCGAGCGACGCCAACGCCTTCGCTGCGAGGAACGGGTTCCGGTACGGCAGCACGTACACGTTGGTGTGCAGGAGCAGGCGTCGAGTCGCCGCTGCCGCCACCGCGAGCGCGACGGTCGGCTCCATCGCCTGGTGTCCGCCACCGGCGAGCCAGCGGTCATCGGGTGCCGGGTGGTCTGTCACGTAGGCGGCGTGGAAGCCGAGCCGCTCGTAGGCTCCGGCGAGCTCCGCGATCGCCTCCCCGGACACGAGCTCCGCACCGGAGCGCACCCGGTCGACGGGCAGGCCGAGCGAGATGCGCAGCGACGGGGCGAAGCGCTCGGTGATCCACCGACGGGCCAGCGTGACCGCCCGTTCGGTGACCGCGTGTCCACCCG
>JAFDWA010000087.1 GCA_018268735.1 Actinomycetota bacterium
GATCCGCCTATCCGGCCTTCGTCCAGCGGTTCCAGGTGCTGCCGGCCGAGCTCAGCAAGGAACGGCCGTACATCAAGCACAACATCGATGCGACCAGGGAGGCGCTGGGTCTGAGCGATGTCGGCAACGTCGACTTCGACTACCAGAAGACCGTGACGCCCGAGGCGATCCAGGCCCAGCGATCGAACGTCGACGATGCACGACTGCTCGACCCCTCGATCATCCAGCCGACGATCCAGGAGCTGGACTTCCAGCGCGAGTACTACAGGTTCCGCGACGTCGACGTCGACCGCTACGTCGTCGACGGCGCGGCGGGAGCGGCGACCCCGACGCGGATGCCCACGATCGTGTCGACCAGGGAGCTCAACCCGAGCGGGATCAGCAACCCGACATGGGAGAAGCTCCACCTGATCTTCACCCACGGCTACGGACTGGCGCTCGCCCCGGCGAACGAGACGAACTCGCGCGGGGAGCCCGACTTCCTCGTGCAGGGGATCCCTCCGGTCGTCAAGGGCGTCCCGGACCTCAAGCGACCGGAGATCTACCACGGCGAGGACATGACCGGCTACGCGATCGTCGGCACGGACCAGAAGGAGCTGTCGACCGACAAGATCCCGACGGCCTACACCGGCCGGTCAGGCGTCTCGTTGAACTCCTTCGTCCGCCGTGCGGCCTTCGCTCTCCGCTTCGGCGAGATCGAGCCGCTGATCTCGAGCAACCTCACCGAACGCTCCAAGGTCATCTACGTGCGCGACGTGAAGGAGCGCGTCCGGTCCGTCGCCCCGTACCTCACCCTCGACACCGACCCGTACCCGGTGATGATCGACGGACGGATCGTGTACGTCATCGACGGCTACACCAGCGCCGACACCTATCCATACGGCGAGTCGATCGACGCATCGACCATCGACCCGTCCCTCGCCGGATCGTTCAACTACATCCGCAACAGCGTCAAGGCGGTGGTCGACGCCTACGACGGCACGGTCAAGCTGTACCTCACCGACACGTTGTACGGGGGCCGCAAGGACCCGATCATCCGCGCCTACGCGAAGGCGTTCCCGAACCTGTACGAGACGGACATCCCCGAGGCGCTCGCCCGCCACTTCCGCTATCCCGAACTGCTGTTCAAGGTCCAGACCGCGGCATGGGGTCGCTACCACCAGTCGGACCCGTCGGCCTTCTTCAACAACAGCGACGGTTGGAGCGTCGCGCAGCAGCCACCGAACTCCTCGTCGACGACGGTCGAGACGGATCCGGTCACCGGAGAGCCGACGACGAGCCTGGCTCGCATCGAGCCGTACTACCAGCTGATGCAGCTCACGCCTGGTGCCGAGCCGGAGTTCGTGCTGACCCGGCCGTTCGTCCTGTCGTCGAAGGACGAGAGCGGCCGGAACCTCATCGCCCTGATGGTCGCCTCGAACGACCCTGGGTCCTACGGAAAGCTGCGCCAGATCGTGATGGCGTCGAGCTCGTCGGGCGATCAGCCGCCGAAGGTGGACGGCCCGCTGCAGGCGCACCAGAAGATCGTGACCTACCCGCCGGTGTCGCAGTACCAGACGATCGTCGGCAAGAGCGGCTCGAGCGTGCGGTTCGGCAACATGTTGATCCTGCCGTTCCAGAACTCGGTGCTGTTCGTCCGGCCGGTGTACGCCAAGGCGGAGCAGAGCGGCCGGTTCGCGCTGACGAAGGTGGCGGTCACCAACGGTGACGACGTGGGCTTCGGCGACACGATCGACGCCGCGATCGACGACCTGCTCGACGGGCACGCCGGCGCGTCGTCGGACGGGTCCTCGACGCTAGGAACAGGTGACGGCACGTCGACCACGACCACTGCACCGCGCTCCGGCAGCGGGACCGACGCCCACGGGCAGACCGCGACGCAGCTGCTCGCTGCGGCGGACGCCAAGTTCACAGAGGCCGACGAGCGGCTCAAGGCCGGTGACCTCGGTGGCTACCAGTCGTCGGTCGCCGAAGCGCGGGCGCTGGTGCTGCAGGCCGATGCGGCGATCTCCGCCACGACGACGGTCCCGAAGGGCCAGGGGAGCACCACGACGACGGTGCCGACTGCTGCGAACGGCGGGTCGGGGTGAGGCGCACCCGTCGAACGGGCCGGCGCCACTACCCTGTTCGCCCGTGCTGACCCTGGCGACCGTGCTCGCGCTGCTCCCGGACTGGCTGGACCCGCAGCAGATCATCTCGAGGGGCGGCTACCTGCTGATCTTCGGGATCATCTTCGCCGAGTCCGGGTTGCTGATCGGCTTCTTCCTCCCGGGGGACTCGCTGCTGTTCACCGCCGGGATGTTCGCGGCAGGGACGTTCCACGAGACGTTCCCGAACGTGCAGTTCAACATCTGGGTGCTCCTGGTCGGCGTGTTCGTCGCCGCGGTCGCCGGTGACCAGGTCGGCTACGTGTTCGGTCGCAAGGCCGGCCCCGCCCTGTTCAGCCGGCCCGATTCGAGGTTCTTCAAGCAGGAGCACCTGGAGAAGGCCCAGGAGTTCTTCGAACGCCACGGACCCCGGGCGATCGTCCTGGCGAGGTTCGTGCCGATCGTCCGGACCTTCTGCCCGATCGTCGCCGGCGCGGGCCACATGGAGTACAAGACGTTCGTCCGGTTCAACGTGGTGGGCGGCTTCCTGTGGGGCATCGGCGTCACGCTGCTCGGCTACTACCTGGGCAACGTCTCGATCATCGCGGATCACGTGGAGCTCGCACTGCTGCTCGTCGTCGCGGTCTCGCTGATCCCGATCAGCGTCGAGGTGCTCAGGTCCCGACGAGGCAAGCGGGCCGAGTCGACCGTCGGCTGACGCCGGATCCGACAGCGTCGCTCGCCGACCGGGTGGACCCGGCCCGCCGTGCGGACCCGGGCCGCCGGGCCGGTGATCTTGACCGGCGGCGTCCACGTCCACTGAACTGCCCCGGTACCGCTGGGACCGGGACCCCCTCCCGGTCCGCGCCCGCGCACCGCGGGTAGGCCGGTCGTCGACCGCGACGCCCGGCTCCTGGCTCGAACCGACCACCGAGGGAACCAATGACGCAGACCTTCGCCGCCGAGGGCGGCTACCAGATCTTCACGCTCGGGACATCCGAGTGGTTCTGGTTGATCTTCGCCGCAGCCGTCGCCGTCGTCGCCGTCGTCGTCGGGTACGGCATGTTGAAGTGGGTCCTGGCACGCGACGCCGGGACCGAGAAGATGGGCGAGATCGCCGACGCCGTCCACGAAGGCGCGATGGCCTACATCAAGCGGCAGTTCCGCACGATCCTGATCATCGTCGTGCCGCTCGCAGCGATCGTGTTCGCGACGTCGACGGAGATCCTCAAGCCGGGGACGGGAACGGGGCTCGACCGGTGGCAGTCGGGCCTGTTCCGGATGCTCGCCTTCCTGCTCGGAGCGACGTTCTCCGGCTTCATCGGCTTCCTCGGCATGTGGCTCGCCACCCGTGCGAACGTCCGCACCGCGGCAGCCGCGAAGGGCGGCAGCATGGACGCGGCGCTGCAGGTCGCGTTCCGCACCGGCGGCACCGTCGGCCTGTTCACCGCCGGACTCGGGCTGCTCGGCGCCACGGGCATCGTGATGCTGTTCCAGAACACCGCCTCGGCGATCCTCGTCGGCTTCGGCTTCGGTGGTTCGCTGCTCGCCCTGTTCCTGCGGGTCGGCGGTGGCATCTTCACCAAGGCGGCCGACGTCGGCGCCGACCTCGTCGGCAAGGTCGAGGCGGGCATCCCCGAGGACGACCCCCGCAACCCCGCGACGATCGCCGACAACGTGGGCGACAACGTCGGTGACTGCGCCGGCATGGCGTCGGACCTCTTCGAGTCCTTCGGCGTGGTGCTCGTCGCCAACATCATCCTCGGCGTCACCGCGTTCCAGTCGATCGGTGTGCTGCCGTCGCAGCGGGCGAAGGGACTCATCTTCCCGCTCGCGATGATGGCCGTCGGGCTGCTGGCGTCGATGGTGTCGATCTTCCTCGTCAAGGCGCGCTCAGGTGAGACCGACGCCCTGAAGCCGATCAACCGGGGGCTCAACATCGCGTCGGTGATCGCCCTGATCGGTGCCGCGGTCCTGGCGTTCGGCTACGTCGGCAACCCGGTGATCCGAGTGATCGGCGTCGGTCAGACGCCCGTGTCGAACGTGGGCCTGCGGATGTTCCTCGCCGTGGTGGTCGGTGTCGTGCTCGGCCAGGTGGCGAGCCGGATCACGCAGTACTTCACCTCCAGCGAGTTCAAGCCGGTTCGCGACATCGCCGAGTCCGGTAGGACCGGCCCGGCCACGGTGGTCCTGTCGGGCATCTCGTCGGGGATGGAGTCCGCGGTGTGGGCGGTCGTCGCCATCGCCGTCGCGATCCTCGTCGGGCTCGCCCTCGGCGGTGGGGAGGTGCTGTTCGCCTTCTACCTCGTGGCGTTGACCGGCATCGGCATGCTGTCGACGACCGGCATCGTGGTCGCCGAGGACACCTTCGGTCCGATCGCCGACAACGCGCAGGGGATCGCCGAGATGTCCGGCGACCTCGAGGGCGAGACCGAGCGCATCCTCGACGGCCTCGACACCGTCGGCAACACGACGAAGGCGGTCACGAAGGGCTTCGCGATCGGTTCCGCGGTGATCGCAGCGGTCGCGCTCTTCGCGTCGTTCCGCGAGACGATCGCCTCGGAGATCGGCATCGCCGGCAACGACATCGCTGCAGCGTTCAACGCCGTGTCGATCAACATCGCAGACCCGAAGACGTTCGCCGGGGCGCTCATCGGCGGCACGGTGGTGTTCCTCTTCTCGTCGCTCGCGATCCTCGCCGTCGGCCGGACCGCCGGCACCGTCGTCCAGGAGGTCCGTCGCCAGTTCCGGGAGAAGCCCGGGATCATGGACTACACCGAGAAGCCCGACTACGGGCCGGTCATCGACATCTGCACCAGCGCTGCGCTGCGTGAGCTCACGACGCCGGCCCTGCTCGCCGTCCTGATGCCGCTCGTCGTGGGGTTCGGACTCGGTGCCTACGCACTCGGCGGCTTCCTGGCAGCGACGATCGTGGTCGGAGCGCTCATGGCGAACTTCCTGTCGAACGCCGGTGGTGCATGGGACAACGGCAAGAAGTACATCGAAGAGGGCAACCTCGGCGGCAAGGGATCCGAGGTGCACAAGGCCGTCGTGATCGGCGACACCGTCGGCGACCCGTTCAAGGACACGGCCGGACCGGCGATCAACCCGCTCATCAAGGTGATGAACCTCGTGTCGCTGCTCGTGCTGCCCGCGATCATCTCGCTGCAGGACAACTCGCTGCGCTACGTGATCGCCGCTGCTGCGCTGCTGATCGTGATCGGTTCGGTGATCTTCTCGAAGTCGCAGTCGACCTCCTTCGGCGACGACGAGGCGACCGCCTGACGACGGTCTGACCGCTTCGTGCCGGCGACCTGCGAGACTGCCGGGATGGGTGCCACGAAGCGAGGGTCCGCCGACTCGGCGTGGCACCTGGGTCCTTCGGATCGCGAGCAGCCGGCGGGACGCGTCCTGCCGCTCGTGCTCGGCGGGCACCTGCAGGCGTTCCGTGGACGCGAGCCGGGTGTCAGGGCGGACCTCGACGTCGAGGGGCTGCACCAGTTCCGGGTGAGCCTCCGACGTGCCCGGTCGCTGATGGCTGTGGGTGGCGGCGTGTTCCCTGACGAGGAGCTCGTGCTGCTCCGGGCGTTGTCGACGTGGATGATGGGCGTGACGTCGCCGGTCCGCGACCTCGACGTCCTGTGCGCCGAGATGCCGGTGCTCGGCGAGCGCGTGGTGCCGGAGCTCCGAGACGGTGCCGACGGGCTGTCGGCGACGCTGCTCGATCGACGCGCCGTCGCGTACATCGGGCTGCTGGAGGCGCTCGACGGTGAGCGCTACGCGGTGCTGCTGCGCCGCTGGGAGGTCCTGTCGACGGCCTTCCGCGTCGGTGGCGGCGAGCCGGGACCCGACGCCCTCCGACGCGCCGGTCCCGTCGTGGACGAGCTGATCCTGCGGTCCTTCGAGCGACTCCGTCGGCGCGGGCGCGCCGCGATGCGGACCGAGGATCGTGCTGCGTGGCACGACCTGCGCAAGGCGCTCAAGCGCTTCCGCTACCTCGTCTCGGGGTTCGCTCCCATGTATCCCGAGGGTTCGTTCGATCGCGGTCGGCAGCGCCTGTCGAGGCTGCAGGACGCCCTCGGACGGCTGCAGGACTGCCACGTCCAGGCAGAGATCGTCGAGGCGGTCGGGGCCGCGGCGGGCGGTCGCGCCGGGCTTGCCGCCGGCGTGATCGCCGACTCGTTGCACCGGGAGTCGGCAACGGCGCACGCCCGCTGCGCACAGCTGTGGTCCGACTTCGACCGCCCCGGCCGCCGTCGCCACCTCCACGACCTCCTCGCCTGACGGCTCCGACCCACCTGGCCAACCGGGCCCATGCCCTGGGACCCGGCACGGCAGACCAACCCGGGTCGCGGTCCCCGGTGACCGGTGTCGGTGCCGCATGGCAGGCTGGCCGCATGGCTCCTGACCCCGGCTCCGGACCTCGCTCACGAACCGTCGATCCCCCCTGTGGCAACGAGGGGATCGACGATCGACGCCTTGCCACCATCCGGTCGCTCCTCGCGAAGGCGGAGGCGACGGACTTCCCGGAGGAGGCAGAGGCGTTCTTCAACAAGGCCTCGTAGTTGGTCGCACGTTACGCGGTCAG
>JAFDWA010000088.1 GCA_018268735.1 Actinomycetota bacterium
GGATGAACGAGATCGCCTTCTCGGCCAGGTCGTCCGCGAGGTGGTAGCCGTCCTCGGGCCGAGCGGGCGGCTCGATCGGATGGTTGTCGTGCACCAGGTCCGGGAAGTACGAGTTGGTCTCGCCGCCGAGGAACCCGTAGAAGCGCTCGAAGCCCCGCCCCAACGGCCAGCGGCCCTTGTAGGCGGCGAGGTTGCACTCCTCGCCCGGGGTGAGGTGCCACTTGCCGATGCAGTACGTGTTGTAGCCCCGCTCGGCGAGCACCTCGGAGATGAAGCCGTTCTCGAACGGGATGCGGGTCGAGATGCCGGGGAACCCGGACGCGAACTCGGCGATGGTGGCCATGCCGTTCGAAGTGGCGTTGCGCCCGGTGAGCAGCGAGGCACGGGTCGGGGAGCACAGCGCCGTGGTGTGGAAGTTGGAGAAGGTGACGCCCTTCTCCTGGATGCGGCGCATGTTCGGGCACTCGACCGGGCCACCGAAGATGTCCATCGTGGCGTACCCCAGGTCGTCCCAGGTCAGGAACAGGACGTTCGGAGCGCCCTCCGGTGCCCTGGGCGCAAGGTACGGCGTCCAGTCCGGCTCGGAGTCCCGGATGTCGAGCTCGATGCGGCCGTTGAAGTGCTTGGGCATGGTGTCCTCCGGTCACAGGAACGACGTGGGCCAACGCCCGTGGTCGACCTCTTGAGTCTGGTGCCCCCGTCGCGGCGGTGTCCTCATCCTCTGGGGGTGAACGCCCACGACTCGGATGTCTCCGAACTGGCGACGCTCCGTTCGGGCGGGGCGAGCGCTCAGGACTGGTGGCAGTGCTTGGCCTTGCGCCCGCTGCCGCAGGGGCAAGGATCGTTGCGGCCCACCGAGGCGAACATCTGCATGATCTCGTCGGCGTAGCGGCCGCCTCGGAGCAGCTCGGCCATCAACCGCATCGGGCCGTCGACGTGGTTGAAGAACTTCCGGTAGCCGGCGCAGAGGTAGTTCAGGCCGGCCTCGCCGTCGGGTGTGAGCGTGAACCGGTTCTTCGGGCACTCGCCGTTGCACGCGAAGCGCACCTCGCAGTTGCGGCAGTACGCCGGCAGCGTGTCGAGCTTCGCCTGGCCGAAAGCCCGCTGGCGCGGCGAGGCGACCAGTTCGACCATGTGGGTCTCGACGATGTTGCCGAGCAGGTGGTCGGGCTCGACGAAGTGGTCACAGGAGTAGACGTCGCCGTTGTGCTCCAGTGCGAGCGCGTCGCCGCACGTGCGGCGGAAGATGCACATGGGCGCCGGGAGCTCCAACCACGAGGCGAGCGCAGCGTCGAACATCTGCACGAACACCTCGCCCACGTCTCGCCGAACCCACTCGTCGAAGATCGTGGTGAGGAACGCCCCCCACGCCGCCGGATCGACCGACCGGTCGGTGACGGTGTCGCCCTCCTGGAAGCCAGTGTCGTTCTCGCGCTCGACGATCGGGATGAACTGCATGTGGCGCAAGCCGAGCTCGTCGCGGAAGTAGCGGTAGACGTCGAGGGGGTGGGACTGGTTGGCGGCGTTCACGGTGCACAGCACGTTCACGTCGACGCCGCGGTCCTGCAGGTGTGCCAGACCGCTCAGGACCCGCGCCGAGCTCGGGCGGCCCTTCTTGTCGACCCGGTACCGGTCGTGCAGCTCGGGTGGTCCGTCGATGCTCAACCCGACGAGGAACCGGTGCTCGGCCAGGAACCGGGCCCACTCGTCGGTGAGCAGCGTGCCGTTCGTCTGGATGGTGTGCAGAAGCCGTTGGCCGGGGCGGCGGAGACGTTCGGCGAGCGCGACCGCCTGGCGGAAGAAGTCGATCCCCATCAGGGTCGGCTCACCGCCTTGCCACGCCACGATCACCTCGCCGTCGGGCTGTGACTCGAGGAGCTGGCCGATGTAGGTCTCGGCCACGTGGTCGGTCATGCGGAACCGGTCGCCCGGATAGAGCGCCTCCTTGGAGAGGAAGAAGCAGTACTCGCAGTCGAGGTTGCAGATCGGGCCGGTGGGCTTGGCCAGAAGATGGAACGCCCGCCGCGCCGTCAGCTCCGGGAACACGGGAGTCGATGGAGCGGGCGACGGCTGACGGCCGAGCTCCACTGGCGTCGCGGCTGGTTGCGTCATGGTCGCCGTGGCGGGTTGCACGTCACCGTGTTCACGCTCCCATCCTGCCCGACCACGGTCACGCTGCCGTCACCCTCCGCGGGCGAGGGAGCGCGTGCAGCACCTCGCGCACCTGGTCGGTCCATCTCGGTGACTCCGCTCACGCGGGCAGTGCGGCTCCAGACGAAGTGCTCGAACACCGACGAGCGCGGTGTACGAACGGTCGGACCGACGGGTGGAAGCCGGATGACACGTCCAGATGGACTCGATCTCGGACACGGCTTCATCCCTCGCGTCGGTGAGGAGAACTGGAAGGCGGTGGACCGCTGCGTGGGGCCGACGGACCGCTTCTCCACCGCCTGTGCGACATCTGTTCGACATCGAAGGTCCAGCGGCGATGGGGACGGCGCCCGGGATCGAGCGATCCACCTGCAGTTGCAGGGGGATCGCTCCAGAGCGGGTGAGGAGAATCGAACTCCCGTATTCAGCTTGGGAAGCTGGTCGGAAGGGTGTGCTGACCAGCCCGTTCAGGCGAACGCCCTGGTCAGGTCGTACTTCGCGTGCCATGCCGTACCGCTGCAGCACCCCTGATCCCACTCCGTAGGGTCACGCTGGAGTCACGCCAGCCGGGCCTCGCGTACTGAGCCTGCCGCGCTGAGGTGACCGGGATCATCGCCCGCCGAGAGCGTCGAGGAACGCGGCGGCGTTGTAGCTGATCTCCTCGGCAGTGATGGCCTGGTAGCGCTCGTCGTTGGAGAGGATGAGCACCGACCGGGCCCGGGCCGCTCCAACGACGAGATGGTCGCGAATGATCGTCGCCACCACGCGAGCGAGGCTCGGGTTGGCGCCGGCGAGGTCGGCGGCGGCATCGCCGCCGAGGTGGAGGAGCAGGTTGTAGATGTCCCAGAGGTCGCCAGGTCGCTTGTCGGGGCCGGCGCCGCGCCGCCGGTCCAGGTAGGCGTGGAGCTTGGTGGCGAGCAGCGCGCCGGTGGTGGCCACGGGCACTGTCGCCTCGACCTGCGCATCGGTGGCGAGGAGTCGCATGCGTGTCGCGGCGGCCAGCGCGTGCGCGTGTCCAGCGACGTAGAGCAGGTCCTTGTCGTCGAGGTGCGCCACGTCGGCGTCGTCGACCGGTTCGACGTCCTGGAACTGCACCTCCGCACCGGCGATCGTGATCGTGTGCGGGTCGGCTGCGTCGTAGGTGGCGTCACCGCGGGCGCGCAGGACCTCGAGAGCGGTCGGCGTGTAGCGCTGGTCGGTGACGGCATCGAGGTCCGCGGTCGCTCGCACGGCTCGGCCCAGACGGACGGTGACGGCGACGCCGCCGATCACGGCGAACGGCGGGATGTCCTCGGCTTCGAGCGCGGCTGCCGCCCGCACGAGCGGCACCATGGCCGGGCCGGGAAGGACGACCGTGGGGACGTCAGCGCTCATGCCACACGGCCTCGCCGTCGGGCCGCCACTCGGCGAGCACCTGGAGCGACCTTGCGTCGCCCAGTGCTGCCAGGTCGAGGGCGGCGGCCACCGGGTGGACCAGGAGCCACCCGTGGTGACGCCGTCCACCTGACGCCGGATCGGGGGGCGCGGTCACCTGGTGGACGACAGGCACGGCGACCGAGGCGGCTGCGGCCAGGGGATCGGAGGCTCCGTAGCGCCGGATGGCGATGGACAGCAGCACGGGACCGGGGACGTAGAGGTCGAGCGGCCCGTCGGCCGCGGTGACGATCGGCGCGCCGAGCTCGATAGCGGCCTGGGTGCCCCCGAGCCGCCAGGTCGGTTCGGTCGGGTCGTGCGCTCGATCCCAGTCCTTCGGGTCGGGGACCTTGGCGAGCCATCGCCGGTCCGTCGGCGCCCATTCCCGGGCGAGCGCCCAGAACAGCTCGGGCAGCACTGGTTCCCCGTCCCCGGTGAGCAGCCCTGCGCCGATGAGGGCCCGTCGGGCGTCGCTCGTGGAGGAGCGGGCGAGGTCGAACTGGTCGGCCGACGTCGTGGTCCGGACCTGGCGCGGGTCGTTGTCGTACCGACGCCGGAGCAGCTCGTAGGCCACGACTCGTCCGGCCCGCCCGACGACCCCGACCGGCATCGGCCGCTCGCCTGGTTCCACGACGTCCACGCTTGTGTCGATCCGGATGCCGGGCGCACGAAGGAACAACCTCCCCGTCGCGAGATCGAGGTAGCCCCAACCCGCTTCCCTGAGCGCAACCTGGGCCGGCTGGTTGATCCGGTCGGCGACGACCAGCACCAACCGGTCGGCTGACGGCAGGCCCTTCCGCTTCAGAGCCTCGACGCGGTCGACCGTTGCGTAGGCCATGGTCTTCACCTGGATGGCCACCCGGTGACCATCCAGCTCGATCTCGAGGTCAGCGGTGGAGTCGCGCCCGACCTGCACGTCTCCCACAGCCTCGACGAGCGCGGCCACCGCCTGCTCGCGCAGGCTCCGGTCGAGAACGTCAGTCGATCGCCGGGCCATGCGGTAAGTGTAGGCACCTCCGGTATCCGGGTATACCCGGATACCGGAGGACGCTCAGTGGGGGTCCACTGACCTGCGGGTTCACGCGAACAGCCTGGTCACGCCGTAGTTCTCGTGCCGGCGAGTATCGCTGAGACACCCCGGCTCCCGCTCCGTAGGATCACGCCCGATCGGCCCCGCGTGCTCGGCTTTCGGCGCCGATAACGGTTGGAGCGGGCGTGCAAGCACGCAGTGTGCATCGCACGACCACAACGATAAAATTGTGGCCGTGCTGCCGCCGTTCGACGTCGAGACCGGGTTGCTACCCGAGGGAGAACACGTCGCCGCCTGGGATGAGGTGGTCGAGGCCCTGGAACCTTCGTCGACGTCGTTTGCTGGACGGACTGGCCGAGGCGATCGAACTCCTCGCCGCGGCCGGATGCCGTCGCCTCTGGCTGAACGGCAGTTTCGTCACCGCCAAGGATGAGCCCGGTGACTTCGATGCGTGTTGGGAACGGACGGGGTCGATGCCGACGCGCTGGATCCCGTCCTTCTGGATCTGTCCAACGGGCGAGCCGCACAGAAGGCTCGCTTCGGCGGAGAGTTGTTCCCCAACGTCGTGGAGGCCGGTTCCGGCCTCGTCTTCGCCGAGTTCTTCCAAGTCGAGCGTGACGCCACGCGCAAGGGCGTCATCGTCATCGAGATAGGAGGATTGTCGTGATTACCAACGAGGTCCAGTATCGAGCCACCAAGACGCACCTCGATCGCTTCGAGGATGCGGCCGCGAACCTCGAGCGAGAGGTTGCAGCGGGAAAGCGTACGAAGCTCCAGCAACTGGAGATCGACGCGGTCCGTGCTCAGGCCGAAGACCTTCGCGCCGAACTTCGGGAGTACGAACGACTTCGTGATGGCGACACGACGGTGATCGAGGCTTCCTCACTCGCCGGGTTGGCTGATGCCCTGATCCAGGTCCGGATCGCGCGCGGGTGGACCCAGCGTCAGCTCGCCGATCGTCTGGGTGTCGCCGAGCAACAGGTCCAGCGCTACGAGTCGTCGTCCTATCGTTCCGCGAGCCTCGCCCGGCTTTGTGACATCGCCCAGGCGCTGGGCGTCACCTTCACCCAGCGGGCTGAGCTCCACCGGACCCCCGCCGATGTCGCTTGACACTGCCAACCCAGAGTCTCAACGACGCTCTCGACCCCGCTATCGAGCAGGTTGAGAGCAGGGATACGGAGGGCGCAGCCCGTCGACGGTTCACAGCTCGCTGTCGAGGAGGTGGAAGGGGTGCCTGGTCCCGTCCCATTGCTGGCGATCGAGCGTCGACAGCTGGTCTGATGGCACCAGCTCGTCCAGTTCTCGGTCGAGGATCCGACGCCCTTCCTCGAGTCCGGGCTCTGGCGCGTGGCCCTCCGAGAGGTCGGCAAGCATCCGGAGGTCGTTGAGGCACAGCTGGATCAGGTTGCCCTGCCACGGGATCCCACAACCGGGACATGGCAGGCCGACATCGAACTCGGCCCGGGTCAATCTCCGGTTCACCGACGATGCACCTGCTGCTTCATGGTCGTGTGGTTTCACGGCGTCTCATCCCGATCCGCGCTCTCGGCGATCGCTGCCATCGCTGTGGGAAGGTGCGCGCTGAGGCGATGGATGATCTCCAGGCGCGTCTTGGGGCGTCGCCGTCGACGCTCGGCCATTGTGTCGATGCTCGCCAGGACACCATCGAGGTAGAGGTGAACCTGATGGAGGACGAACGCGTCGGCGCTGACGGCTTCGACGTCGAATGCTCCACACGCTTCGGCCGGGAAATCCTGGAGATTGTCGGTCACGATCGTGGGCGCACCCACATGTACCGCGAGCGCGAGAACGTGCCGGTCCTTCTCGTTGACGGGCATGGCGTCGATCAGGCTGCCGGGTATCTCTACCTGTGCATCGGGCAGGGCGCTGTTCATCCGGTCGAGTCGACGTTCGATCGCGAAGGGGTCGAGATCGGCTCGCAGGCCGAGGTTGCGCCGCACCTCTTCCATGATCTGCAACGACCAGTGCGGCCGGAAGAGTCGGCGCGTGGCCATGGTTGCCAACAGGTCGGTGACTTCGATGCCGTAGAGGACGTTCGCATC
>JAFDWA010000089.1 GCA_018268735.1 Actinomycetota bacterium
GGCGTCGGGAGCGCGGTCACGCAGGCCCGGACCGAACCTGCGGCGACTCACCCGGGTGGGCCCGCCGGCGGCCGCGGGTCGCTGGTCGTCCACCGCGCCGCTCCGTAGCCCGACGGCGACGCCGACGGAGGCCGCCACCGCGCAGGCGTTCCAGCTGCTCGAGCGCTACGGCGTGCTGAGCCGCGAGATGGCGCTCGCCGAAGGGATCAGCGGCGGGTTCGCGGGCGTGTACCCGGTGCTGAAGGTGCTCGAGGAGCGCGGCCAGATCCGGCGCGGCTACTTCGTCGCCGGCCTCGGCGCTGCCCAGTTCGCGACCCCTGGCGCCGTCGACCGGCTGCGTGCCGCGGGCTCGGGCGCACCGGCGTCTCCCACAGCACCGGCGGGGGTCGACATCGGTGCCCGGACCCCGCACGTCGCGGATCCCGACCGCGACGAGGCCGATCGGGCCGGGCCCCGTCCCGACGCGGTGGTGCTCGCTGCGGTCGACCCCGCCCAGCCGTTCGGCGCTGCGCTGTCCTGGCCCGACTCGACGGGACACCCCGCGCGCGCTGTGGGCGCGTACGTCGTGTCGATCGACGGCGAGGCGTGCGCGTACCTCGAGAAGGGCGGCCGCAGCCTGCTCACCTTCCCGGCGGCTGCACGGATGCCCGGATGGCCCGGGGTGCTCGCGACCCTCGTCGGCAGCGGTCGGGTCCGACGGCTGCGGATCGAGTCGATCGACGGTGCATCGGTGACCACCTCGACGTGGTCGGCGGCGCTCGCGGAGGTCGGGTTCGTCGAGGGCTACAAGGGGATGACGCTCGGACGGTAGCGTCGACACCGCTCGTCGTCGCCGACGACGCCGATCGCACCAGGGGGATCCGTGGACCGCAACCGTCGCTTCGAGGGCAAGGTCGTGTTCGTCTCCGGGGTCGCCCGGGGCCAGGGTCGCAACCACGCGATCCGCTTCGCCGAGGAGGGCGCACGAATCATCGGTGTGGACCTCTGCCACGACCTCGAGCACGCGCCCTACCCGATGTCGAGTCCGGAGGACCTCGCCGAGACGGTGCGGCTGGTCGAATCGGCCGGCGGCGCGATGCACGCCGAGCAGGCCGACGTCCGGGACCTCGCAGCGGTGAAGTCGGCGGTGAAGGCGGGCATCGAGCGCTACGGCCGGCTCGACGTGATCCTCGCCAACGCCGGGACCTACTCCCCGTTGCCGGTCCAGTTCGTCGCCGACGACAGCTGGAGCGAGACCATCGACATCAACCTGACCGGCGTGTTCCACGCGGTGAAGGCGGGCGTCCGCCAGATGGTCGAGCAGAACGAGGGCGGCGCGATCGTCATCACCTCGTCGACCGCCGGCATCAAGGGCTTCTACGGCGCACCGGCGTACTGCGCGGCGAAGCACGGCGTCGTCGGCTTCATGCGATCGCTCGCTCTCGAGCTCGCCCCGAACCAGATCCGGGTCAACTCGGTGCACCCCACATCGGTGTACACGCCGATGATCATCAACGACGTGTTCCCGAAGCTGGTGCGGATGGACCACCCCGACCCCGGCGAGGCCGAGACCGCCGAGTTCCTCCAGCAGATGCAACCGATGGGCAACCCGTGGATCGAGGTCGACGACGTCACCAACGCGATCCTCTTCCTCTGCTCCGACGACGCCCGCTACATCACCGGGGTGACGTTGCCGGTCGATGCCGGCGCCACCATCAAGTAGCCACCATCAAGTAGCCACCATCAAGTAGCCACCATCAAGGAGCGGCGATCGCCCGGAGCACGTCGAGCTTCGCAGCACGTCGGGACGGCACCCACGCTGCGACCAGTCCGGCGAGCGCAGCGACGACGGTGATCACGATGAGCTGGACGACCGGCAGGTGGTAGGTGAACAGCCCCGGGTTGCGGGCGGAGATCGACACGCTCAACGCCGCTGAGAACACGATGCCGAGCACCAGCCCCATGAGCGCGCCGAACACAGCGATGATCGCCGCCTCGAACCGCACGGTCCGGCGCAGCTGACGGCGTGACATCCCGACGGCTCGCAGCAGGCCGAGCTCGCGGGTTCGCTCGAGGATCGACAGGGACAACGTGTTGGAGATGCCGATGAGGGCGATGATGATCGCGAGTCCCAGGAGTCCGTAGACGACAGCGAGGAACGAGTCGATCGGACCGGTCTGGGCTGCTGCGTACTGCTGGAGGTCCTGGACGGTGACCGTCGGCAGGTCCTTGACCAGGGCGTCGAGCTGGCGGCGCAGCTCCGCATCCGACGCACCTGGTCTGGCCTTCACGTAGATCTGGTAGTCGGCGTCGAAGATCGGCAGCTGGTTGGCGGAGAACGTCCCGAGCGGCAGCCAGACGTTGCCCTGGCCGATGTTCTGATCCCAGATGAGGGCCACCTTCAGCTCCTGGAGGCCCGTCGCGCCGAAGAAGACGGGGATCTCCTGGCCGAGTCGCCACCCGCGGTCCTCAGCGAAGGACTTCACGACCGCCATCGTGTTGGGGCCGAGGTCGCGGGGCGATCCCTGCATCGAGCCCGCGCCCACGACGTCGAACCACGTCGCGGGGTCGATCCCGAGCACCGGGATGTCGTCGCCCGGCGGTGCGTCGTTCGACACCCCGAAGGTCCCCGTCGGCACGGTCGTCGTGACGCCCTCGGCGCGGGCACGGGCCTTGGCGTCCAGGAGGCGCATCAGGCCGAAGCGCATCGGGCTCGCGACGGCGACCGTCGGCAGCGCCCGGACCTTGCCGAGCAGGTCGTTGGGGATCGAACCGAGCGAGGTCACATCGGCGTTGGCGACCACGAAGTCGGCCCGGATCGAGTTGTCGATGGCCTGGTCGGCGCTCTCCCTGATGGATGTGGCGACGATCGCGATGAGCGTGACCAGCGTGACGCCGATCGTCAGGGCGGCTGCAGTGGAAGCGGTCCGACGAGGGTTGCGGGCGGCGTTCTCTCCGGCGAGGTGACCGGCCACGCCGGCGAACCGGGCGACCGGTCGGGCGAGCAGCCGGCTGATCGGCGACGCGATCGTCGGCCCGATGACGAGCGCGACCGACACCAGCACCGCGACGGCGCCGCCACCGACGAGGACGAGCGGGTTCGGTCCGAGCTGCGCCAACCCGGCAGCGATCAGCAGCCCGCCAGCGACGAGGACCACGATGCCCCACGCAGTGCGGGCACGCGAGGAGTCCGCCCGGTCGACCGACACCTCACCGAGCGCAGCGACAGGGGGGATCCGCGTCGATCGCCACGAGGGGATGAGCGCCGAGAGCACGGTGATCCCGACGCCGACGACCACTGCGAACACGAACGTCGCGACGGTCGGCATCGCGACGCCGCCCGACACCGTGAAGAAGTTCTCCATGAGGTGCACCAGCGACGTCGCGACGACGATCCCGAGCACCAGGCCCAGCACCGACGCGATGAGCCCGACGACCACCGCCTCGAGCAGCGCGGCACCGAGCACCTGTCGTCGTCGGGCACCGACGGCTCGCAGCAGGGCGGTCTCCCGGGTGCGCTGCTGCACGATGATCGAGAAGGTGTTGTAGATGATGAACACCGCGACGAACAGAGCGATCCAGCCGAACACGCTCACGAACGTGTTCAGGATGTCGACGAACTTCGAGATCTGCTCCTGGTTCTCCTTCACGAACGCGGCGCCGGTGACCACCTGCTGTCCGGGGAGCGCCTCGGCGAGCCGGTCCGCGATGTCCCGTTGCGACAGGCCGCTCGCGGCCTTGACGACGACGTAGTTGTACTTGCCGACCTCGCCGGAGATCGCCTGAGCGACCGGCGTCGTGAAGAACATCGGCTTGGCGCCGGTGCTGCGATCGCCGCTGCTGCCGAGGCCGACGGTCCCCACCAGGGTGAAGGACCTGACGCCCTGCTTGAGCGTCGCGACCTTCACCTGGTCGCCCAACCGGGCGCCGAGCTTGGAGGCGGAGGTGAAGTCGAGCGCCATCTCGTCGTCGCGGATCGGGCCCCGTCCCTCACGGACGGCGCCTTCACCCATGATCGAGTCGGTGGTCCAGTTGTAGGTGATCGTCGGCGGTCCGATCCCACCGCCGAACACCTTGCCGTCGGGCCCGATCAGCTGCGACCCGGTCGCCTCCACCACGCCCTGTGCGACCGCTACGCCGTCGACTCGCTGCACCTCGGGGAGCAGCGACTCGTCGACAGGCGTGCGCAGCGGCTGTCCGAACGGGGTGTCGGTCGTCTTGGAGGAGCGGACGACCGCGTCGACGCCCTGGTAGACGTCGCCGACGAGGGAGCGGATCGAGCTGCTCAGGGTGGCGGACAGCAGCTGGGTGCCGGTGAGGAACGCGATCCCGAGCACGACGGCGATCGACGTGGTGACGAGTCGCCGTTTGCGCGCGAGCAGGTCCTTGAGCGCGACCCGGAGCACGTGGTCAGTCGCCGATCTGCTTGAGCATGTCGAGCACGCTCGCTGCAGTCGGATCCGCCATCTCGGTGACGATCCGTCCGTCGGCGAGGAACACCACCCGGTCGGCGTAGGCAGCGGCGTTCGCGTCGTGGGTGACCATCACGATCGTCTGGTGCAGGTCGGTCACGGCGTGTCGCATGAACTGCAGGATCTCGCTGCCGGAGCGAGAGTCGAGGTTGCCGGTGGGCTCGTCGGCGAAGACGATCTCCGGCCGGCTCGCGAGCGCTCGTGCGACCGCGACGCGCTGCTGCTGTCCGCCGGACAGCTCGCTCGGTCGGTGCGACAGCCGGCTGCGGAGCCCGACGGTCTCGATCACCTGGTTCATCCACTCGGTGTCCGGCTTGCGGCCGGCGAGGTCCATCGGCAGCGTGATGTTCTCTGCAGCCGACAGCGTCGGGATCAGGTTGAACGCCTGGAAGACGAAGCCGATCTTGTCGCGGCGCAGCTCGGTGAGCTGACCCTCGGAGAGGTCGTCGAGGTAGGTCGAACCGATGAACACACGACCGGCGCTCAGGCGATCGAGCCCGGCCAGGCAGTGCATGAGGGTGGACTTCCCGGAACCCGACGGTCCCATGATGGCCGTGAACCGGCTGCGTTCGAAGCTGACGGTGACGCCGTCGAGGGCGCGCACCTCGGTGTCGCCCTCCCCGTACACCTTGCGGGCGTCGATCGCCCCGGCAGCGGCGACGTCGGTGCTGGCGGTGATGGTCACGCTGGGCTCGCTCTCTGTCCGCCGAAGGTGGCAGAGGCCGAGGCTACCGTTCGATCCAGGCTCGTTGTCCGAGGGGTCCGAGGTGCGCGGCGACGAGGTTGCTCCAATGGTCCCGGACGTCCGGGCGTGCCCGCCAAGCGATGCGGAACAGCCGTCGGGCGTCGCGACGCTGACGGAGCCGGGCAGCGGCGAGGCCACCGGCGGTCGCGTAGCGGGCGAGCAGCTCCCCATCGGGGATCGGCGTCCGAGCGAGGGCGTCGAGGCCCTGGAAGGCCACCCGGAGCTGGACCTCCTCGACGGTGGAGGTCGCGTCGTCCCGCTCGGTCTCGGGCGGTTCGTGCCAGGCGACGAGCAGCTCGGGGCTGGAGACCACCGCGTCGCCGTCGAGCAGGGTCAGGTCGAGCGCGGCGCGCCCCATGTGGCCGGTGCAGCCCTCGCCGACGTCGTCGACCGCTCCGGCGCGAGGGGCCTGCCCGGCGTGGCGTGGCCCGCAGCGCTGCACCATCTCCGGACCGATCAGCTCGAGCACCGTCCGGACCCGATCGGTCGTCGTCATGAACGCACCGGGCCGGAAGCATGCGCGGGATCCGTCGCCGCCGGGGACCGGTCGCACCTCGGTGCCACCACCGCGGCCGTCCTCCTGGAGGCCGCCGCAGCTCGCGAAGCCTGCCGCGTTCGCGTCGATCAGTCGGCCGAGGCGTGCAAGCCACCCGGGCGCGACCTCGGTGTCCGCGTCGATGAAGGAGATCCACGCGCCGCGGGCCGCGGCGAGCGCCGTCGTGTAGGCGACCGGGGCGTCGTCTGACGCCGCGAGCTGGTCACCGAGCACGACCACGCGCTCGTCGCCTGCAGCTCGCACCGCGTCGAGGGTCCGGTCCGTCGATCCGAGGTCGACGACGAGCAGCTCGAGGTCGACGAAGGTCTGCGACAGGACCGCGGCGACGGCCCGTCCGACGACGTCCGCGCGGTCGCGGACCGGGAGCACGACGCTGAAGCGCGGTCGGCCGGGTCGATGACGCACGTCACCATCATGGGTCCCCCGGAGTTCGCGACCGCGGACGGTCTGCCGGGAGCGCCCGTATGCTGAGCCCACCATGGAGTGTCCCGCCTGCGGTGCGCCGTGTGCGTCGGGGGCCCGGTTCTGCTGGTCGTGCGGTCAGCCCCTCCGGGCCCCGGTCGAGGAGCGGCGGATCGTCACCGTCCTGTTCGCCGATCTCGTCGGCTTCACCGCGCTGTCCGAGCACCTCGATCCCGAACAGGTGAAGCGACTCGTCGACCACGCGTTCGAGCGGTTGGTGCGCGACGTGACCGCGTTCGGCGGTCGCGTCGACAAGATCGTCGGCGACGCCATCGTCGCGTTGTTCGGCGCCCCGGTCGCGCACGAGGACGACGCCGAGCGCGCTGTCCGCGCCGCGCTGCGGATGCAGGCGACGCTCGCCGACTACGCATCGGAGAGCGGTGCGGGGGTGCGGATGAGGATCGGGGTCAACACCGGCGAGGTGCTGGTCGGGGCGCT
>JAFDWA010000008.1 GCA_018268735.1 Actinomycetota bacterium
CTGGATGCTGTCGTAGGGGAGCTCCGTGAGCAGCTCGGTCGCCGCGGCGACGATCCGCTTCCGACGCTCCCGCTGCGCCGGGGTCGACGCCACTGCGGCCCGGACCGGTCCACCGTCCTCGGCGTCCGGGCCGGCGACAGCGGTCCGGGACGACATCGGACCAGTCTACGTGGCTTCAGGGAGAACTGGATCCTTGTTCCAGTTCTTCGTCGAGGTCATCGCCGCTATGGTCGCTGGGTAGAGGTGGGTCGACGTGCCCCACGTCCTCCATCGATCTACGGGAGGCCCGAATGCCGCTGATCGAACGCGTCCTCGACCGCAGTGAGTGCCGGTCGCTCGACGGCCACCTCGCCCGAGGAGGTGGCCGAGGGCTGGAGGCTGCGCGGGCAGCAGGCGCCGAGTCGACGATCGAGGTCGTCGAGGCATCGGGGCTCAGGGGTCGTGGCGGCGCCGGGTTCCCCACCGGCCGCAAGTGGCGGACCGTCGTCTCCGAACCGCTCGGCACCGCACCTCCGGTGGTCGTGGTCAACGCCGCAGAGGGCGAGCCCGGCACGTTCAAGGATCGCCAGCTCATCCGGATGAACCCCTACAAGGTGCTCGAGGGCGCACTCATCGCCGCGGTCGCGATGGGTGCCGACGACGTGGTCGTCGCAGCGAAGCACACGTTCCGGCGGGAGCTCGCTGCGTTGCGCCGGGCGATCGCCGAGCTCGACGCATCCGGATGGACCGACGGCGTAGCGATCCGGATCGTCGAGGGACCCACCGAATACCTCTTCGGAGAGGAGACCGCGCTGCTGGAGGTCGTGTCAGGACGACGTCCCTTCCCTCGCATCGCACCGCCCTGGCGTCGGGGACTCGACGACGGCGCGGGCGCGACCGGGGCGACCGCATCCGATGTTGCGCTCGTCGGTGACGAGCCGTTCGCCGACACCGCCGTGCTCGTCGGCAACGTCGAGACGCTGTCGAACCTGCCGGGCATCCTCGCAGAGGGTGCCGACTGGTTCCGCTCTGTCGGCACCGAGCAGTCACCCGGCACGATCATCTGCACGATGACGGGGCACTGCGCCACCCATGCGGTCGGCGAGGTCCCGATGGGCACGACGTTGCGCGAGGCGATCGAGCTCATCGGCGGCGGCGCGGCCGGCACGCGGATCATCGGGGCCCTCTCCGGGGTCGCCAACCCGATCGTCGACGAGGAGCACCTCGACACGCCGCTCACCCACGAGGACATGCGCGCGATCGGCAGCGGTCTCGGGTCGGCCGGATTCTTCGTGATCGATGACCGCACCGATGTGGTGGCGCTCGCCGCAGGCGCCGCCCGGTTCCTGTCGATCGAGTCGTGCGGTCAGTGCGATCCGTGCAAGCGCGACGGACTCGCGATGGCGAGGTCGCTCGCCTCGCTGACCGGCCCGACGCCGAACGCCGGCGACCTGGAGGCCATCCCGGCGCGGCTCGACACCGTCACCTACGGAGCCCGCTGCGGTCTCGCCACCGAGCAGCAGGTGGTGCTCGCAAGCGCGCTCGAGCTGTTCCCCGAGGCGTTCACCCGCCGGGCGGCCGGTGACCGCAGCGGCGCCGCCGAGGAGCTCGTGCTGCCGCTCGTCGACATCGTCGAGGGTCGAGCGGTGCTCGACACGTCGCACCTGACCAAGCAGCCCGACTGGACCCACGACGCGGTCGACTCCGGCACGGTCCCGTTCGCGATCGACATGGCCCTGCACGCGCGCAACCGCGCCGCGGAGACCGTCGTGCACGTCCCGGAGCGCAACGTGCGCGCGGCCGCAGCGATCGCCACCGGACGCGATCCGCTGCCGGCCGCGCTCGGACCCATCTGCGAGCTCATCACCGGGCTCCGAGGTCAGCTGGACGACCTGATCGCCGAGCCGGACGGCTCCGCGATGCACGAGCTGCGTCGGCAGCTCGACGTCTACGTGGACGTGTCGGAGCGGATCGTGCACCCATGGGCGAGCAGGGCGGAGCCCGGCGCTGCCGACGACGACATCTGGCAGGCAGAGCTCGACGAGCTCGCGGTGGAGCGGGAAGCACGTGCCGACGACGAGCGGTTCCCCGACGCGGCCGAGCTGCACCACCTCGTCGAGCGGATCCGGTCGATCCTCGACCGCGACGAGGACCGGATCCTCGATCTGGCAGCCCGTCTGGACGAGGTGCACGTGGAGGAGCTGGGCGCAGGTGTCAGCGAGGCGGTCGCCACCTCGCAGGTCGGTCGGAGCTGACGACGCACCCGAGCACGCCATCACCTCAGGACACGCCATCACCTCAAGACACGACGATGCCGCCGTCGCAGGTGATGACCTCGCCCACGGTGTAGGCGCCTGCCCGCGAGCAGAGGAAGATCGTCAGGCCGCAGATGTCCTCGGGACTTCCCACGCGCCCTCGCGGCGTCATCCGTCCGACAGCTTCCCAGTCGGTGCCCTCGACATCGCCACCGGTGCCGACACCGGTGCTGAGCATCCACGTCGGGAACGGCCCGGGGGCGATCGCGTTGACAAGGATGTTGCGCTTCACGAGCTTCGACGCGAGCTGGCGCGTCAGCGCGTGCACCGCCGCCTTGGACGGTCCGTAGGACACTGTGTCGAACGCGGGGGTCCGGATCCCGTCGACCGAGCCGATGTTGACCACGCGGGAGGGGTCCTCGGCCGTCGCCCCGGCCTCGAGCAGCGGCAACAGGCGCTGGGTGAGGAAGAACACGCCCTTGACGTTCGTGTCGAACACCTTGTCCCAGCCCACCTCGGGGAACTCGTCGACCGGGGCGCCCCAGGAGACCCCGGCGTTGTTGACGACGACGTCGAGGTGGTCGGTCCGCTCCGCGATCGCCGCTGCGAGCTCGTCGACACCGGCCAGGCCCGACAGGTCGGCCGGCAGCGACACGCAGGTCCCTCCGTACCGGGCGGCGAGGCGAGCCGCCGTGGCGTCGCATGCCTCGACCTTGCGCGAGCTGATGTACACCGTCGCACCGTTGGCGAGGAACCCGGCGGCGATCATCTCGCCGATGCCGCGCGACCCACCGGTCACGAGCACCTGCTTGCCCTTCACCGTGAACAGGTGCTCCATGGAGAGATCGGTCATCGGTGCGCTCCTCGTCGTCGTGGCCCCGATCCGCTTCGCGGCCCGGCAGGATCCACCGTAGGGGACCGGTCCTGACAGCGTTCAGGCTCCCCTGCCCGGAGTCCCCACGATCAGGAGTCCCCACGATCAGGAGTCCCTGCGATCAAGCTCCACGCGATCAGGTCGTGCGCCGGATCGCGGACGCGATGACGAAGGCGAGCAGCGCGAGCACCGAGATCGCGACACCGACCCAGCTCAGGACGATCGCGGCACGGGCCACTCCCTCACCGCCGAGCGATCCGCACGACGCACGGATGCGGTCCCTGGACCGGTAGCCGATCGCGAGGCCGACCAGTCCCACCGGCAGGCAACCGAGCAGGCCCAGCAGCGACAGGACGAGCGCCACCTTGGCCATGTCGTCCTCGGGGACCTGCTGTCCGGGTACCGCCACCACGCGGACCCTAGATCCTTGGCACGATGGAGCACATGACCGACCTCACCGCCCGTGCCAGCCGACTCCTCGAGCTCCACCACACCGGCACCACGTTGGTGCTGCCGACCGTCTGGGACGCGTGGTCGGCCCGGGCCGTCGTCGCGGCCGGCTTCGCTGCGCTCACCGTCGGCAGCCACCCGCTCGCGGATGCCCGGGGCCAGTCCGACAACGAGGGCATGACGCTCGACGAAGCGCTCGACGGCATCCGACGGGTGACCGGATCGGTCGACGTCCCGGTCAGCGCGGACATGGAGTCCGGCTACGACACCGCACCCGCCGAGCTGGTCGAGCGCGTCCTCGAGGCCGGGATCGCCGGCATCAACATCGAGGACAGCGTCCACTCGCAGCGGCGGATGCGATCGGCGCAGGAGCACGCCGACTACATCGCCGCGGTGCGCGCCGCTGCCGATGCCGCCGGCGTCGACCTCGTCATCAACGCCCGCACCGACGCCTTCCTCGGCAAGTACGAGACGTTCGCGGACCCTCTCGCCGAGGCGATCCGCCGACTGCAGCTGTGCGAGTCCGCCGGCTCCCGCTGCAGCTACCCGGTGAAGGCGCCCGACGCCGAGTCGGTCCGCACGCTCCTCGCCGAGCTCTCGGGTCCGATCAACGTGATCGCGCACCCCGTGAACGGTTCCGCAGCAGGCCCGCTCGAGGAGCTCCGCCGCCTCGGCGTGCACCGCGTCTCGTTCGGACCGCTGCTGCAGGGAGCGCTGACCGGGCCGCTGAGCGACATCGTGTCGCCGTGGGCCTGATCGACCGGGCACCCGATCCGACCGCGGTCCCGATCAGCCCGGGGCCAGGTAGTCCTCGAGCCGTCCGATCCTGAACCCCTCGGCGCGCGCACGGGCGACCACGTCGTCCAGGTCTGCGTTCAGGGTGGTCCGGTAGTGCATCAGGATGATGTCGCCGGGCTTGAGCGGGCCGTCCTGCATCGTGAGCTTGCCGTCGTTGGTCGATCCCGCCCAGAGCACGATCGCCCGGTAGCCGCACTGCGCCGCGATCCGCCGCACCATGTCGTTCGAGTTGCCGTACGGGGGCCGGAACAGGGTCGGTCGCTTGCCGAACAGCTGCGTGAAGGCGTCCGCGGGCTCGCAGATCTCCGTGCGCGCCTTGGCCTCGGGGGTGACCTTCAGGTTGGGGTGGGTGATCGTGTGCGTCTGGATGGTCGCGCCGCGCTCCTCCATCGCCTTCCAGTAGCCCGGATCGGCCTGGGCCATCGGCTGGGTGAGGAATGACGTGAACGGGACGCGGAGCTGCGCGAAGTGATCCAGGTAGGAAGGATCGCGGACCATCCCGTCGTCGATCGTGATGAAGATCACGCGATCGGTCGTCGGGACCCGGTGGAACTTCGGCGCGAGTCCGTCGGCAGCGACGACGGTCGGGACGACCGTCGGCGGCGGCGCGAGCAGGTCGTTCGGCGGCGCTGTCGTCGTGGTGGACGACGAGCTCGTCGACGAAGCCCGATGCCTCGCGGTGGTCGTCGATCGCCCGGCCGCGGTCGCACCCCCGCCCGACGAGCAGGCAGCGACGAGGACGCAGCAGGCGATCGCCATGGACACGACGCTCGGCGTCGAACGACGGAAGGCGGTCCGCACGGTCACGGGGTCGGAACGTAGCTGCAAGCGCCCGTCTCCGGGCGTCGCCGCTCAGCCGGCAAGCCGCGTCTGGCGCGTGGTCGCGAGCAACGACCCGTCGGGCATGTGGATCCAGCCGTCCTCGACGGCGAACCCCTCGTGGGCATGTGTGGCGTGCATCCGTGCAGCGAGGTACCCGTCCTCGCCGAGGGACCAGCGGCCGGCCGCGCTGTGGATCTGGATCGAGTACTCGATCGTGACCGCACGTTGCGGCGCGGTCGTGCTGGCGAAGACCGCTGGTGGGAAGTAGTCGCCGTACATCGTCAGCCACCGGCTGTCGAGGGCGTCGCCGGCGAGCGGACGGCTCCAGGCGATCCACTCGGCGCGGTCGTTGCCGGCGAACATCAGCGTGTCGGGATGGAGGTGGGTCTCGACGTTGTCGAGGTGCGCCGGCCGGTCCCCGATGTGCAACCGGACGGTTCCCTCCGGCCGGGCGATCGGCGGCGGCACATCGCTCCACTCGACGCCCTCGCATGGCGGGGAGTGGTGGAACCTCGCCACGGTGGTGACCCGGTCGTCCTGGAGCACGGTCGCGTGGGTCGTGACCATGGATCGACCCCGACGCACGATCTCCACGGCGACCACCAGGTCACCGACCACGTTCCCACGCACATATCCGAAGGTCGCTGCGCGGAGGGTGCTGGAGGGTTCGACGCCGTCGGAGCGCAGCACGTGCTCGACCGCGGCGAGCGCCTGGGCGGCGACGATCCCGCCGTGCACGCCCTGCAGGGAGGTCCACTGCTCGTCCACGTGGGAGCGGAACCGACCATCTCCGACGTGCTCGACCGCAACGGCGTCGTCCCAGTCCATCGACACATGATGGATCACGACCAGCGACCAGCCCGAGCCGGCCGACGTCCGCAACTCCTCCGGAGGGTGGCCGATGGCCGCTCGTTCGCAGGCTGAGATGCAGACGCGCTCTTGTGCGATGCCCCTGCGCCGATGGACACTGTGCTGCGACCGGACAGGGTCGTGCCGATGCCCCGCGACGTCCGACGACATGGCAGGTCGCCGGTCCTGGGGCATCCTGGGTCCATCGACACCACGCCGTCGGGCGTCCACGTGAGCACGACTGCGATCCGGGCTCGCCGGGGCAGAGGTGGAATACGGATGCCCACGGGCTGGTTTTTCTAGTCATCTCTAGACTAAATAGAGATGCAGAGCGAGGTGTGGTGATGAGCAGAACCGACCAGACGTCCACCGAGACCCGAGTGCGCCCGTGACCGACACGACGACCGAGACCGACACGACAGCGCAGCTCGACGACCTGGTCGGCGGCGAGTACCGCTACGGCTTCGTCACCGACATCGACTCCGAGATCGTCCCGGTGGGCCTCGACGAGTCCGTCGTCCGCCTCATCGCGTCCAAGAACGGCGAGCCCGACTGGTTGGTCGAGTGGCGCCTCGGGGCGCTGCGGCACTTCCTGACGCTCGAAGCGCCCACCTGGCCGTACCTTCGGATCGACCCGATCGACTACCAGGCGATCAGCTACTGGGCTGCACCCAAGGCGAAGGGACCCGCGCCCGAGAGCCTCGACGACATCGACCCCAAGCTGCGTGAGATGTTCGACAAGCTCGGCATCTCGGTCGCGGAGCAGGAGCGCCTGTCGGGGGTGGCAGTGGACGCGATCGTCGACTCGGTGTCGGTCGCCACGACCTTCCGCGAGCGCCTCGCGGAGTCCGGCGTGATCTTCTGCCCGTTCTCCGAGGCCGTGCGCGAGCATCCCGACCTCGTCCGCAAGTACCTGGGCAGCGTCGTCGGGCCACGGGACAACTTCTACGCAGCGCTCAACTCGGCGGTGTTCTCCGATGGCTCGTTCTGCTTCGTGCCGGCCGGCGTGCGCTGCCCCATGGAGCTGTCCACCTACTTCCGGATCAACAGCGCCGGAACCGGTCAGTTCGAGCGCACCCTGATCATCGCCGAAGAAGGCGCATCGGTCAGCTACCTGGAGGGCTGCAGCGCACCGCGCCGCGACGAGAACCAGCTGCACGCGGCGGTGGTCGAGCTGATCGCGCTCGACGACTCCTCGATCAAGTACTCGACGGTGCAGAACTGGTACCCGGGCGACGAGAACGGCAAGGGCGGCATCTACAACTTCGTGACCAAGCGCGGCCGCGCCGGCAACCGGGCCCGCATCTCCTGGACCCAGGTCGAGACCGGCTCGGCGATCACGTGGAAGTACCCGTCGGTGATCCTGCAGGGCGACGACGCCGTCGGCGAGTTCTCGTCGGTCGCGTTGACCACCAACCACCAGCAGGCCGACACCGGCACCAAGATGGTCCACATCGGTCGCAACACGACGAGCAGCATCGTCTCGAAGGGCATCTCCGCCGGCCACGCCCAGAACACCTACCGCGGCCAGGTGAAGGTGATGCGCTCCGCCGTCGGAGCCCGCAACCACACGCGCTGCGACTCCCTGCTGCTCGGACCGGACTGCGGTGCGCACACCTTCCCGTACATCGAGGTGGGCACCGACGGCGCACAGGTCGAGCACGAGGCGTCGACGTCGCGCATCGGGGAGGACCAGCTGTTCTACTGCCGCCAGCGCGGCCTGGACGAGGAGGACGCAACCGCCATGATCGTCAACGGCTTCTGCCGCGACGTGTTCGACGACCTGCCCATGGAGTTCGCCGTCGAGGCGAACGCGCTGCTGCGGGTCAGCCTCGAAGGGGCGGTGGGTTGATGCTGGAGATCCGTGACCTCACCGCGACCGTCGCCGACGACGACGGCGCTCCCAAGACCGTCCTCGACGGACTCGACCTCACGATCCGGACCGGTGAGGTCCACGCGGTCATGGGGCCCAACGGCGCGGGCAAGAGCACGCTCGCGAGCGTGCTCGCCGGCCGGGACGGCTACGAGGCGACCGGGCAGGTGACCTTCGACGGACAGGACCTGCTGGCGATGGAGCCCGAGGAGCGGGCGATCGCCGGGCTGTTCCTCGCGTTCCAGTACCCGGTCGCGCTTCCCGGCGTCGGCAACATGCACTTCCTGCACTCCGCCCTGAACGCGCAGAACCAGGCACGCGGCCTCACCGAGGCCGATGCAGGGACGTTCCTGCGCGAGGCACGCGAGGTGATGGCGGAGCTCGACATGGACGCCGGACTGCTGGGCCGTGCGGTCAACGACGGCTTCTCCGGTGGCGAGAAGAAGCGCAACGAGATCCTCCAGCTCGCGCTGCTGCGCCCACGGCTGGCGATCCTCGACGAGCCGGACTCCGGCCTCGACGTCGACGCGCTCCGGGCGATCGCCCGCACCCTCGAACGCCTCCGAGACGGCGAGCGCTCCTACCTGATCATCACCCACTACCCGCGCCTGTTGGAGCTGGTGGTGCCGGACCACATCCACGTGCTGCACCGCGGGTCGATCGTCCACTCCGGCGGCGCCGAGGTCGCCACGGCGATCGACGCCGACGGCTACGCGCCGTTCATCGGGGCGGAGGCCGGGACCGCGGTCCGATGACGCCTCCGGCAACCCCGACGTTGGTCGACCGAGGCCGACCCGACCTCCCGACGAACCGGGACGAGGACTGGCGCTACGCACCGCTGAAGGCGATCGTCGCAGCGATCGACGCCACGACAGGGCCCATGCGAGGCGAGGCGCACACCCCGGCGACCGACGAGCTCGCAGCACTGCTCGAGGACCTCCCCGCGGGCTACCGCGTGGTCCTGGTCGACGGCCGCTACGCACCGGAGCTGTCCGCCATGGCCGACGGTGCAGCCAACGGGCCGGCCGTCGACGTCGTCGACACCGCCGCCGAGGACGACCCCACCCCCCGCGATGCCTTCGAGCTGTGGAACCGGACATCGAACCGCCACACCGTGAGGGTCCGCGTCGGCGACCCGGGCGACGGCGACCCGAGCAGGCTCGTCCACCTCGTCCACCTCACCACCGCCTCGGACGGCCCCTCGCACCCTCGTGTGGAGATCGAGGTCCCCGCCGACCGGCGCGCCACCGTGGTGGAGACCTTCCGCAGCCTGCCGGACGCGGCGTTCACGAACGCGACCACGACCCTGCACGTCGGCACCGACGCCGGCATCGACCACCTCGTCGTGCTCCAGGGCGACTCCTACGTCGTGCGGACCGTCGTCATCGCAGAGGACCGCTCCCGGGCGACTGCCGGAGCGGTGGCGATCGGGCACGCGAGCGGTCACCACCGACTCGATGTCGAGCTCGCTGGGCCCGGTGCGGAGGTCTCGCTCACGGGGCTGACGGTTGCCGGTCACAGCACCCACCACGACACGCTCGCGGCGGTGGACCACCTCACCTCCCACGGGACGAGCCGCCAGCTGTTCGCCTCGATCGTCGCCGACGGGGCAAGAGCGAGCTTCACCGGCCAGGTGGTCGTCGCGCACGGCACGGTCGGCACCGACGCCGACCAGCAGAACCGCAACCTGCTGCTCGGCCCCGGTGCCCGGGCCGACACCCGTCCCTGGCTCGAGATCCACTCCGACGAGGTCGCGTGCACCCACGGCGCCACCGTCGGCCGACTCGATGACGACGCCGTCTTCTACCTGCGAAGCCGCGGCATCGCCGACCGAACGGCGAGGACGATGCTGATGCGGGCGTTCGCGACCACCGTGGTCGACCAGCTCGCGTCGAACGAGGCCATCCGGACCTGGCTGGAGGCAGCGGTCGACGAGGTGCTCGACGAGATCGTCGTCGAGGCTGCATCGACGGAGGGTCGACGGTGAGCACCGAGAAGCACCAGAGGATCACGTTCACGTCGGACTCCCCTGCGGTCACGATCCCTGCCGGCGTCGCGATCGTCATCCCCGCCGGCACCGAGGCCGAGGTCGTCCAGACGCTCGGCGGCACGGTCACGATCCGCACCCAGGACGGGTTGTCGCGCATCGACGCGGGGCTCGCAGAGGAGCTCGGGATCAACCCTGCGGCCGAGCGGTCCGTCATGCTCCGACGCAGCCAGTTCTCGATGGACCAGGTGACCGAGGCGCTGCGGACGGTGTACGACCCGGAGATCCCGATCGACATCATGGAGCTGGGTCTGGTGTACCGATGCGAGGAGCACCTCGCCGACGACGGCAGCCGCCGCGTCGAGGTGGACCTCTCGATGACCTCGCCCGGGTGCGGGATGGGCGACGTGCTCTGCGCCGACGTCGAGCGAGTCGTCGGCGCCATCCCCGGCGTCGACGCGGTCCAGGCGACCCTGGTGTGGGATCCACCGTGGGGCTTCGACCGCCTCTCGGACGCAGCCCGCCTCCAGCTCGGGTTGCTCTGAAGCTCCGCCCCCTCGTCCCCCTCGTCTGTCCGGCCGCGCCCGTCGCGCCGCAGCCGTGTGACGGAACGCTCATGTGACTCAGGACCGGGTGCCTCCCCGCACGGCCCGTCGTATGGTCCGACGAACGACGACGACCAGGGGGGCTCCGATGGCCGACTTCCTGTCCCAGTACTCGATCCAGCGTTGGCTGGAGATGTGCCCTCAGGGCTACCTGGAGGACACCGTCTACGGACACGAGGAGGGTCTCGCCGAACCCGACGACATCATGGGCGACGAAGACCTCCGCGTCGCCTCGATCGCCCTGACCGTCCAGCTCATCGCCGGCGAGCGCTGCGCTCTGGCCGCCTCGTCGGGACTCGTCAACGCCGCACCGGACGACGCCAGCAAGACGTTCCTCGCCACCCAGACGCTCGACGAGGCCCGCCACGTCGAGATCTTCACCAAGCGCCTCGTCGACCTCGGGGTCCGCAAGGAGGACGTGAACTCGACGGTCGACGAGCTCGCCAACCCCAACCTCGTGAAGTTCGCCGAGGTGCTGCTCGAGAAGGTCGCTGACGGCGACTTCATCGCCGGCGTGGTCGGCCAGAACATCGTGCTCGAGGGGATGGCCTTCTCGGTCTTCGAGCTGCTCGAGGCGACCTCGAAGGATCTGAACCCGAAGTTCGCGCAGACGCTGTCGGGCACGATCGCGGACGAGCGGCGCCACGTCGGGTTCGGCGAGAACCGGATCGGCTCGTTGATCCGCGAGCACCCGGAGCGCCGGGAGGACATCGAGCGGATGCAGTCGGAGATGACCTACCACATGCTCGCGACCTTCGCCGACGTGTTCAGCGCGAGCGGCGACTCGATGGACCGCGGACGCCAGCTCGCAGCGGACCACGGGGAGTTGGACGGCGCCGACATGAAATGGCACGGCACCGACCTGGCCACGGCGTCAACCGAGGACATGGAGGCCGTGCTCGCGAACACCGTGCTCGGCGAGTTCAAGACGCGGCTGGGGAGGATCGGCCTGGAGTACCGGTCGCCGAAGGTCCCCGCTTGATGCGGCCTCGACCGGATCGGGACGCTGAGCCACACCTGCTCGCCGAGGAGGACTTCCTCCGCGAGGTCCACTCGTTCGACTTCTGGTTCGAAGCAGTCAGCGGGTACCTCGAGGAGCAGCCGTTCGGCCACGATCCCGATCTGGTCGAGACGCCGATGGACGACGTGGCACGGGACAGCCTGATCACGACGCTGTGCAACTACTGCGTGGGGGAGACCGCGGCGCTCGAGGCGTCGAGCGGACTGGTCCGCCTCGCGCCGAACCACCACTCGCGGGTCTTCCTCGCGACCCAGGTGGTCGACGAGGCACGCCACCTGGAGGTGTTCATGCGCCGACTCGAGGACCTGGGCGTCGAGGACCCGGAGGCGGAGATCGACCGTCGTGCCAACCAGGGTCTCGAGGACTTCCGCTCGCGGCTGCTCGAGCTGGTCGACCGCGGCGACTGGGATGCTGCCGTCTTCGCCCAGAACGTCCTGCTGGAGTCGATGGAGGACACGGTGTTCCGGTTCCACGAGCAGTCCGCTGACGAGATCACCCGTCAGGTGCTCGTCGGCGTCGTGGCCGACGAGCGCCGCCACCTCGGCTTCGGCGAGAACGACCTCGGGCGACGACTCGCCCACGACCCCAGCGGGCGACGGCGACTCGCCGAGGTCCGCGCCGAGCTGGACCCCCTCGTGCTGGGGTCCTTCGAAGGCGTCTACCGGGACCTCGGGATCGCGAGGCAGGACCAGCCCGAGCTCGGCCGCCACTACCTGGACGCAGTGGAGCGACTGGGGCTCACGGCATGAACGAGACGACGCTCGACACCGCTGAGTCGTCCATCGTCACGAGCAGTGCCGACGCCGCGCCGCGACGGACCTTCGAGCTCGACGACACGGGCTTCAAGGAGGTGCCCAAGCGGTGGCGGAAGTTCTACCGACACTGGCAGGGAGCCGGCGACGAGCTGGCACCCAACGAGGTGATCTGCCCTGTGTGCAAGGTGGTGATCCGCTCACACCGCGAGTTCCGACCCGGCGATCGCGTGTACTGCATGCCCTGCATGTCACGTCTCGTCGTGGTCGAGCGCCCCGACGGCCGCCTCGAAGCCGACGTCCTCTACTGAGTCCCCGGCACCGACTCCCGAGCCCGAGCCCCGTAGGTCGCACCTCGATCGTCGACGTGCGACGTTCGCGGGACGGGACCGCTCACCGCGCGTGCCACCTGGCACCCCCATGCCTGACCATATTTCTATAGTCTTGGCTAGAAGTAATCAGGAGGACCCGATGAGCTCGATCACCCCGGACACCACGCTGGCCGACATCGTCACGAACCACCCCGACCTGGCTCGTGAGCTGGAACGCCGGTCCCTCGACTACTGCTGCGGCGGACGCAAGAGCCTGGCCGAGGCGTGCGAGCCGCTGGGGCTCGATCCCACCGAGACGGCGGCGGCGCTCTCCGGGGTCACGACCGCGACGCCGGAGCCGTGGGCGGACCTGGGACCGTCCGAGCTCGTCGAGCACCTGCTCGCGACCCACCACGCCTACCTCCACGAGGAGCTCCCCCGGCTGGGGTTCCTCGCCGACAAGGTCGCCACGGTCCACGGGGCCAACCACCCGGAGCTGGCGCAGGTGCGTGACACGTTCACCGAGATGCAGGCGGAGCTCGACCAGCACCTCGCCAAGGAGGAGCAGATCCTCTTCCCGGCGATCCAGCAGCTCGCCGGCGCTCCCTCCGGGGCGACCCTCGGTGGCACCCTGGAGGGTCCGATCTCCGTGATGATGCTCGAGCACGACGCCCAGGGCGAGTACCTGGCACGTCTGCGCGACCTGACCGACGGCTACACGACACCAGCCGACGGGTGCGCCAGCTACCAGGCGCTGTACCAAGGTCTCGCCCAGCTCGAGTCCGACACGCACACCCACGTCCACAAGGAGAACAACCGGCTGTTCCCGATGGTCGTGGAGTTGGAGCAGCATCCGATCAGCTCCTGATCGTGCGGCGCACCCCCAGGTGACAAGCTCCGACGCATGACCGCCGACGAGGACCAGACGCCACGGGGCAAGCCACGGGGTGCCGCCGATCGCGTCCGGCTCTCGCAGCGACAGGTCCGCTGGACGACACCGCTGATCGCCCTGTTCGCTGCGGCCGGCGTGTCGGCTGCCGTGATCGGGAGCCGTTGGGCGACGGTGCACCTGCTGCTCGCCGGTGCCACGGTGCTGCTCATCAGCGCCGTGTCGATGATGCTGACCGTCACCTGGTCGGCAGCGCCTGCACCGGCGGATGCGGCCGTCGCAGTCCAGCGCGTCACGGTCACCATGGGGGTCGCCGTCCTCGTCGCCGGCCACCAGTCCGGCGCTCCGACGTGGGTTGCCCTCCTCGGCGCCGCGGCGTACGCGGCAGGCCTGCTGCTGCTCGCATGGCAGCTGGTCAGCACCGTCCGACGCGGCGTGGAGCGACGCTACGACGTCCCCGTCGCCGGGTACGCCGTCGCGATCGTCGCCGGCACCGTCGGCGCCGCGCTCGGAGCCGACCTCCTCACCGGCGCCCCCGTCGAGGTCCGCGACGCGCACCGAGTGCTGAACCTCCTCGGACTCGTCGGCATCGTCATCGCAGCCACGCTGCCGTTCTACGTCGCGACGGTCGGCCGCTCGAAGATGTCCAAGGCAGCGACGCCGGCGCGGCTCATCGCGATCCTCGCGGTCCAGGGCGTGTCGGTCGTCGTCGTCGTGATCGGCCTGCTCACCTCGACGACACCGGCCGCCGTCGTCGGCCTCCTCGCCTACGCAGTCTGCGTGGGAACCACGGTCGCTCTGCTCCCCCGCCCGACCCGACGCCAACTCGACTGGGCCGGCCCTCGTCTCTACGGGATGTGGTGCGGCGCCGCGTGGTGGATCGTCAGCGTGGTGGTCGCCGCCGTGCAGGTCGCCGACGGATCGTCACCGCTCGCTGATCCCTGGCTGGTGCTGCTCACCGTCGTCGCGTACGGCCAGATCATCTGGGGATCGCTCGCCTACCTGCTCCCCGTCGTCCGCGGGGGTGGACACAAGCTCCTCTCCGCCGGGTTCCGCCTGACGCGCTCGTGGCTCGGTCTCGTCGCCGTCAACCTGGTCGGCATCGCACTCCTCGCCGGACTCGGGGCGGTCGCGGCGGCTGCCGCTGCGGTGTGGGTCACCGACGCCGCAGTTCGCTTCGCGCTGCTGCTCAGGAGGCCGGCGGGGGCTTCGCCGGACGAGGCGACCACAGCGGGTAGTCGATCCCCGCAAGGTGGTTGATCACATAGCCCTGCACCACCAGCAGGACCACCGCGAGCATGAGCACCAGGAGCTGGACGGGTTCGCGGAGGATCCCGAGCGACACGATCAACGTCGTCGCCCCGGCCGGTGGGTGCGGAACCCGCAGCCAGACCATGAGGCCGCTGGTGAGCCCGAGCGACATCGCCGCGGCGCCGACCCGCGACCACGTGACGCCGGTCGCGAGCGCCGGGCCGGCAGCGGTCAGGCCGAACACCACGAGGGACAGGTAGCCGGCCGCGGCACCGATGGCGTGACCGCAGATCGTGTTGCGGGGCGACGCCGCGGGGACCATCGGCGTGTAGAAGAGCAGGAACGCCGTCGGACCGAGCGACGGGAAGATCAACGCCTGACCCGTGAGCACTGCCGCCGCGGACATGATCGCGATCGAGATCACGCCGTTCACGAGGGCGAAGAGGCCCATCACGTTCGTCGAGTTGTGCCGATCCACGAGTGCGGGGATCCGGAACCGCTCCCCCAAGCCGTAGACGATCGTCGCGATGTCGCCGCCGATGGGACCCGGTCGCTGCGGCGTCCCCGACGCCGGAGGACCGGTGCGCTCGGGCTCAGTCATGGCGGACGAACCAGCGCAGACCGGCGGCCGACGCGAACAGCACCACCGACAAGATCGCGGCGTTGCGTGCCAGGTCGGGCTCGTGGGCCGCGATCCCCTCGAGCGCGACGACCAACAGGAACGTCTGCAGCGACACCAGCAGGATCAGGTAGACGAGGAGTCCGCCGCTGCGACGACGCTCGGCCCGGATCGAGGTCTTCATGCCTCCTCGATCCCCTTGGCCCAGACCACCCCGTTGCGCACGTCGACGTCGATGCGCGTGAGTGGCCGGTCGGGTGGACCGGCAACGGCGTCGCCGCTGACCGGGTTGAACACACCGTCGTGGCACGGGCAGTAGAGCCGGTCCTGCTCGGGTTGCCAGAACACGACGCAGCCCAGATGCGTGCAGCGTTGCGAGAACGCCCGCAGCTCACCTCCCTCGAGGTGCAGGAGGATCGCCGGATCGTCCTTCGATGGATAGCGGAACAGGTGGTCGGTGCCCTCGGGCACTGCGGAGAGCTCCACGATCCGACGGGGTTCGCCGACGTTGGTCCGCTGCATCGACGCCCAGGCCGCGGCACCGATCGATCCCGCTGCGAATGCTCCCGATGCCGCGAGCAGGTAGCGGGTGAAGTCCCGCCGTGCGACCTGCTCCTCTCCCGAGGACGTCAGCGGGAACTCGTCGTGCCACAGAGGCGCGTCCTCGGAGCCGTCGCAGCCGATGCACGGCAGATCGGCACTTCCGCTGGGGCCGGCGCCGGCGTGAGGTTCGTCGGTGGCTGTCATGCCCAACCCTCCTCGATGCCGAACGGATCGTCCTGCCAGCGCGTCGCGACTTCGGTGCCCATGACGTCGATCGGACCGAGGGTCGCGTCATCGACCACGGTTGCGACCTTGGTGAGGACGGGTTGTGAGCCGAATCGGAACTCGTGGATGAGCTCACCCCGACGGTTGCGGCGGTACTCCTCCTCGGTGCCGAACCACAGCGCCTCACTCGGACACACCGACGCGCACATGGGAGCCAGTCCGGCAGATGAGCGGTCGTAGCACATGTCGCACTTCATCATCTGGTCCGGGAGGGCGAAGTACTTCGGCACCCCGAACGGACAGGCGAGCACGCAGTTCGAGCAGCCGATGCAGCGAGGCTTGAGCGCTGATTGCACCACCCCGTCCTCGTTCTGCTTGATCGCATCCGCGGGACAGACCTGAGCGCAGGTCGGGTCCTCGCAGTGCATGCAGACCATCGGAGCAGTGCGCGTGTCCGCCCCACGGTCGACGAACTCGAGGTGGATGAGCGACTGGCCGCGATGGGTGCCGCACTCCTCACATGCCTGGACGCACGCTTCGCAGCCGATGCAGCGGCTCTGGTCGATGACGAACATCTTGTCGATCACCAGCGGGTTCACGGCGACGCCTCCTCTCCCCCGTCGTTGGATGACCGTCCCGCAGCGCTGTCGCTGAGCGCGGTGACCCGCTTGTCTCGGATCTCCACGTGCCCCTCCGCCTTCTCCACCCGGACCGCGGACACCTTGTACTCGGGGATCTTCGACAGGGGGTCGAGCGCCCGGTTGGTGAGCTGGTTCGCGGCGCGGTCCCCAGCCCAGTGGTACGGGATGAACACCGTGTCGGGACGGATGCTCTCGACCACGCGTGCAGCCAGGGTCATCGACCCCCGCCGGGACGTGACCGCCACCAGGTCGCCGGTCACGACGCCGAGGCGCTCGGCGAGGCGCGGGTGCATCTCGCACAGCGGCTCGGGGTACTGCTCGACGAGCGCAGCGATGCGACGTGTCTGGGTGCCCGACAGGTACTGCGACACCACACGGCCGGTCGTCAACCAGATCGGGTACTCGTCGTCGACGACCTCCGCCGCCTCCCGGAACGGCACCGCGTGGAACCGGGCACGACCGTCGGGGTGGGCGAAGCGTCCGCCCTCGTACAGCCTCGGCGTCCCGGGGTGGCCCGGTTCGGGACACGGCCAGAAGATGCCGTGCTCGGCCTCGATCCGTTCCCACGTCATGCCGTAGTAGTCCGCAGTGCCGCCGTGGGAAGCCACCTTCATCTCGTCGAAGATCTGCCGGGTGGAGGTGAAGTCGAAGTACTTCCGTCGCCCGAGCCGGTCCGCGATGTCGACGAAGATCTCCCAGTCCCGACGGGCGTTGCCGGGCGGGTCGACCGCCGCGTTGATCTTGATGGCCCGACCCTCGACCGACGTAGTGGTCCCCTCGTCCTCCTCCTGCAGCGACCCGGCGAGCACCACGTCCGCGTGTTGGGCGGACTCCGACAGGAAGAAGTCGACCGCCGTGTAGAACTCGAGGCGGTCGAGCGCCTCTGCGGTGTGCGCTGTGTCGGGCAGCGACACCAGCGGGTTGAAGCAGATCGACAGCAGGCCCTTGATCTC
>JAFDWA010000090.1 GCA_018268735.1 Actinomycetota bacterium
GGTTCCGCTGTGTGCGGGACGTGTCGTCCTGACCTGCTGCTGCCTGCCGGGAACGGCGGGGCGGACGGCACCGAGTGGGCCGTGGCCGGCGTCGTTCTCGGGCACTGACGACCATCCAGTGGTCGTGGGTGCCCGAGGTCGCCGTTGTCGTCGGCGAACAGCAGCTTGGGCCGGCCCGCGCGCCTCTCAGGAGGTCCGTGCTCGGCCCAGGGTCTCGTCGAGCCAGTCGAGCACGGTCGTGTTGAGCAGCCAGCGGTTGTGGATCTCGCAATGCCCGCCGGCGCCCTGCGCGGCGGTGAAGCGGACGAGGGTCGTCGGACAGGAGAGGCGCTCGACGAACGCCGGGGCGCCGGCCGAGAGGGGATCACCCTCGGTCGTGGTCGCGAGGAGTGGGCAGTCGATGTCGTGCTCGCGCCCATCGAGGGTGAACTCCTCCGCGACTCGCAGGTAGCCGCGCAGGTCCTCGACGCCGTGGACCCAGAAGCCGCGCTTCACGACGCGCCACGTGAGGACCCGGTCCGAGAGGATCACCTCGGTGAGTGCCGCCACGGTGTCGTCGGTGAGCTCCGGTGCGCCGTTGTTCGACTCCGGTACGCCGAACGCTGTGAGCATGTGGCGCATCCCCTCGGCGATGCCCCACAGAGCTGGGTCGGCGACGACTGCCGCGAGGCGGTGCTCCGCGGTCGCTGCCCGAGGAGCGAGGTAGCCACCGAGGCTCCATCCGTGGAGCGCGATCCGGTCCGTGTCGACGTCGCCGCGCTCGACGACGGCATCCACGACGGCGGTCACGACACGCTCCCAGTCGGCCACGAGCGACGTGCCGGCGTGCACGAGCATGGCGCCCTGGCCCGGACCGTCGAACAGCACGACGTGGTAGCCCCGCTCTGCTGCGGCAGCACCGATCCCGAAGTGGTTGTCGGGCAGGGTGCCGTCGTAGCCGTTGTTCACGATCACGACCGGTCGGACCTCTCCCGGTGCGGCGTCGGTTGCGGGGACGAACCAGGCGGGAAGCGCGGATCCCTCGAACGGGATGTGCATGCGCTCGCCCGGACGTGGTCCGAGCACGACGGCGCGGTCGAACGCGTCGGTGCAGCGGTCGAACCCGCTGGTCATCCGCTCGTCGACCGGCGTTCCGAACCACGGCTTGATGGCGACGCCGAAGCACACCGATGCCCGCATCAGATGTCCACGGGCCGTCTGCTCGCTGCCGGTGGCGAACGCCCGCTCGGCGCACTCGACGTGGCGGTCTCCGGCACCTGCCCACGCGTCGAAGTACGCGGCGTCGTCGCCGTCGTCCGGGAACGCCTCCGCGATGGCGACGACCTCGCCGAGGTCGGCGGCACCGGCGGCGACCCAGGCGGTTGCCAGCTCGGCGAACTGGTCGTGGAGGGGATCGGTGAACAGCTGCAGCATGACGCCCACCTTCGCGCCCGGTGGTGGTGCATGTCGCCGACGAGGGATCCAGGCGACGACCACGACCGTAAGTCGGGTTATGTTGTGCGTCATGTCGGGGGATCTGGTCGAGTCGGAGCACGTGGAGCCTGAGCGGGTGGGATCTGGACAGGCCGAGTCGGTGCAGGCCGAGTCGGTGCAGGCCGAGCCCGGGTGGACCGCTCGAGCTCTGGGGCTCGCCGATCTCCTCGACGCGGAGGCCGCCCACGCCGAGGAGCTCCGCCAGCTCACCCCGGCGGTGCTCGACGCGGCGCGTCGCTCCGGGCTGTTCACCATGGTCGTCCCCGAGCGCTGGGGTGGTGAGGGGCGGGGCCTGACCGAGCTCATCGAGACCACCCGGATCATGGCGACGGGGTGCCCGGCTTCGGCGTGGACGCTGTCGTTCCTCCTCATGCACAACTGGCTCGTGACCCGGTTCCCCGAGGAGCTGCAGGTCGAGGTGCTCGGCTCTGGGCAGGGCTACGGCCTGGTGCCGGCCCCGCTCGCTCCGACCGGTCGGCTGCGAGCCGTCACCGGAGCTGGCGGCGAATCCGGCTGGGAGGTGACGGGCCGCTGGGAGTGGGCCACCGGGGTTCGCCACGCGGACTGGGTCATGGTCACCGGCCTGGAGGACCGCGACGACGCCCTGGTCGCCCGCTTCGCCGTGCTGCCGATCTCCGACGTGGTCGTCGACGACGTCTGGCACACCTCCGGCATGCGCGCCACCGGATCCGACGACGTGCGCGTCGAGGGCGTGTTCGTCCCCGAGCACCGGACCCTGCCGGCCGACGAGCTGTTGGAGTCCGGCCCGGTCACCGTCGGCGACGGCCTCGCCCACCTGCCGGTGATGGCGGTGCTCGCCCTGCTCGCTGCCGCGCCGGCGGTCGGGGCTGCGGAACGGGCCGTGGCCGAGTACGAGTCGCGTCTGCGCAGCCGCGTGCTCGCCTACAGCTTCGGTGACAAGGCCGCCGAGCAGCCTGCTGCGCAGGTGCGCCTCGGCACAGCGCTGGCCGACGTGCGCGCCGCTCGGGCCGCGCTCGACGGCGGGGTCGCCCTGCTGGAGGAGATCGTGACCTCGGCCGATCCGATGGCGGATCGCATGGCGGTTCGGCTGGCCGCGGCCGACGCGGTGCGCCGGTCGGTCGCGGTGATCTCCGACGTGTGCGCCGGTGCCGGTGCCAGCGTCTACCGGGCCAAAGCGCCGTTGCAGCGGCTGCAGCGCGACGTCGAGGTGCTCAAGGGTCACGTCGTCTTCGACTGGGACCGCACCACCGAGCTGGCCGGACGCGTCGCCCTCGGCCTGCCGTTGCGTCCAGCGGACCGGCTCTGATGGCGGCTCGAACCGCCCCGGGTGCTCGTGCCCCGGCGTCGGGACCGGAACCCGGAGCCGATGGCGTCCGCGGTGCCTGGCTCGTGGCCGGTCAGGACCTGCTGCGTCGCGGCGGGTACCCGGCGGTCAAGCTGTCATCGCTGTGCGAGATCACCGGCCGCACGACGGGCAGCTTCTACCACCACTTCTCCGGCATGGCCGACTACCTGGTCGAGCTCGCCTCGTTCTTCGGCACCGAGCAGCCGCGGGCGGTGCTCGACCGGCTCGCCTCGTTGGCGCCATCTGAGCGGCTGGCCGAGCTGGAACGGCTCAGCATGCAGTTGCACATGGGGTCGCTGCACCGGGCCATGCGCGACTGGGCGACGGTGGACGGGCCTGCTGCAGAGGCGGTGCGCGACGCGGACCGGGTGCTGCTCGAGTTCATCCGCGACGCACTGGTCGCCGCCGGCGTCGCCTGCGCCGACGCGGAGCTGCGCGCCGAGGTCGTCTACGCCCTCGCCATCGCCCGGATCGACCCGCCATGGCGTCGACGCTCGACCAGCATCGACGCGGTGCTCGATGCGTTGCCGAGCACGACCCAGACCAGCAAGCAGGAGGAACCGTCATGACCGCACCCATCGGCGTGCACCACCTCGCCATCTCGACCAAGGACATGAAGTCCCAGTTCGAGTTCTTCACCCAGGTGATGGGCGCACCGATGGTCGCCCTGTTCGAGATGCACGGCGTCGAGGGCGCCTGGCACGGCTTCGTCCGCCTCAGCGACACCTGCCTGCTGTCGTTCGTGCAGATCGCCGGGGTCTCCGACGTCGAGCCGATCCCCGGCGTCACCCACTCCGGCACCGGCGCCGGGATCAGCGCCCCGGGCACGATGCAGCACCTCGCCTTCGACGTCGGATCCGAGGAGGCGCTGCTCGCCATGCGGGACCGGCTGCGCTCCAACGGGATCGTCACCTTCGGTCCCATCGAGCACGGCATGTGCCGCTCGATCTACTTCGCCGGACTCGAGGGACTGACGCTCGAGGCCGCATGGTCGGCCGAGCCGATCGAGCCCCGGGCGTGGGTCGACCCGGTCGCATGTGAGGCGATCGGCATGACCGCCGCGGACGCCGAGCGGTTCATGTCGCCGCCGTCGTTCGACCCGCCCGCCGAGGCGGTGCCCCAACCGCCGATCGACCCGTCCAAGCCCCAGATGGGCTACCCCCGCAAGGAGCTAGAGTTCATGGTCGCCCTCTCCGACGCCGAGGTCGCCGCTGCGGCCAGCACCCCGGACCCGCCGGTCCGGCTCGAGCAGGCCTGAGGTCCATCGTGTCGACGTCGGAGCGGATCGAGGTCGAGCTGGTCGCGTACCCGCTCGTGTACGCCGAGCAGGCGGCGTTCAAGGACACCTACGGCGGCCCCGAGGGCGTCGTCGTGCTGGAGTCGTACCTGTACCGGCCCGTCGGGGTCCCCTCCGACACCGTCCTGCTGTTCATGCACCCGATCGGCGCGGGCGCGTACCTGCCGATGGTGCGGGCGCTGGCCCGCGCGGGCCACCACGTCATCTACTGCAACAGCCGCTACCGCTCCGACTCGGCGCTCGTCATGGAGAAGGTCGTGCTCGACATGCGCGCCGCGGTCGCGGACGCCAAGGAGCGCCTCGGCTACTCCAGGGTCGTGCTGGCGGGGTGGTCCGGTGGCGGGTCGCTGTCGCTGCTGTACCAGGAGCAGGCCGAGGCGCCGTCGATCACCTCGACGCCGTGGGGCGACCCGCCGGACCTGACCGCCGCGGACCTGATCCCCGCTGACGCCGTCATGCTGCTGGCCGCTCACCCGAGCCGCCACGGTGTGCTCACCGACTCGCTCGACCCGGCGATCGTCGACGAGGCCGACCCCGATCGACGCGATCCGATGTGGGACATCTACGGGCCCGACGCGCCGCAACCGCCGTACGACCGGGACTGGTTGGCCGGCTACCGCGCCGCCCAGGAGGCGCGGAACCGGCGCGTCACCGCGTGGGTGCGCGGCGAGCTGGAGCGCTTGCGAGACGCCGGGCGACCCGACGAGGAGCGCGGCTTCGTCGTCCACGGGACGATGGCCGATCCGGCCGTGCTCGACGGCACGATCGACCCCAACGGCCGTCAGGTCGGCGTGTCCTACCTGGGCGACCCGAAGCTGGTGAACAACGGCCCGGTCGGCCTCGCCCGGTTCTGCACGCTGCGCAGCTGGCTCAGCCAGTGGAGCCTGGACGACGCCCCGGCCGACGGGCTGCGGTGCGCGGCCGCCATCGGGGTGCCGGTGCTGGTGGTCTCCAACGGAGCGGACGACGTCTGCTACCCGGAGATGGGACGGTCGCTGTTCGCCGCGGTCAGCCACGACGACAAGGAGCTGCACGTCGTCGACGGCGCCACCCACTACTACCTGGGCACCGGTCCGGACGGCACCGACCAGCGCCCCAAGCTGGCCGAGGCCGTCGGCATCTGCACCGACTGGCTCCGTGCCCACGACCTGGCCCCCTGACCGCCGCTCGTCCCGTCCTGACACCGTGGCGACCTCGGGTCGACGTCACCCGGGCGGAGTGGGTCGACGATTCACGGCCACGTGTGCACGGTCGGCGCGGCGGGCCCGAACGATGCCGCGAGCGGTGCGATGTCGTCCGGGTCGCCGGTCAGGATGTCGTGGCCGACGCGGACCGCGCACGTGACCAGGTGGGCGTCGACGACGTCGGCAGTCCGGGATCGGGCCAGGAGCAGTCCCACCGACGGCCCGTCGTCGAGCGGGTGGACGCGCACGACCTTCAGGAAGGCGGCCAGTCGAGCCTGGCGACTCCCATCCCGCCAGACCTGGGCGACGACGGGATGGGTCGTGTGCAGGTCCGTCCCGGTTCGGACGGCGGCCTCGAGGAACGCGTGTGCGGATCCCTCGCTCCGGTCGACGCTGATCAGGAACCCTGCATCGAGGATCACAGGCCGTATCGGTCGGCCATCGCCGCGACCGTCGCCTCGTCGGGTGGTCCGTCGCTGGCGTCCCAGGCGGTGAGGAACGATCGGAGCGCATCCTGGCGGTGATGGGTGACGGCCAGTTCGCGGAGCGCCTGGCGGATCGCGCTGGAGCGTCCGCCGTACCTCGGAGCCAGCTCGTCGAGGATGGCCTCGTCGTCGTCATCGAGGCGCACGGTGGTGGTGCTCACGAGCCAAATGTAGCACGGGTGTGCTGCGGTCCGATCGCGGGCTGGCGACTCGGGTCCACAGGCCCCGCCGATGTGGACTACCATCTGGACAGATGTCCAGTTCGACGGCCGCCACCGCCGCTCTCCTCGCCCCGCGCCGGCACCTGTCGGACCGCCAGGCCCGCACGGTCGCCGGACTCCTCGACGCCACCGTCGAGGAGCTGCGAGAGGTCGGCTACGACGGCCTGACCGTCCGCAACGTCGCCCGCCGCGCCGGGGTCGCCCCGGCCACGGCCTACAACTACTTCGCCTCCCGCGAGCACCTGGTGACCGAGGTGTTCTGGCGGCGGCTGGAGGCGCTGCCCGAGACCCGCGTCGACCGTCGCCGCACCGCCGCGTCGCGTGCCGCGTCCACCCTGGCCGAGATGGCGCTGCTGGTCGCGGACGAACCCGAGCTGGCCGCGGCGTGCACCGTGGCCATGCTCTCCAACGACCCCGACGTCAAGGTCCTGCGGGACCGCATCGGGCTCACCTGGCGGCGCCGGCTCCAGGCCGCGCTCGGCGACGACGCCGATCCGGCCGTGCTGCGCTCGCTCGAGTTCGCCGTGTCGGGGGCGATGCTGCAGGCCGGCATGGGACATCTCGACTACACCGACCTGCCCGACCAGCTCGCCCGCACCGCCGAGTTGGTCGTCGGCTGATCCACGACGATCACACGAGGGGGAACATGACGAGCA
>JAFDWA010000091.1 GCA_018268735.1 Actinomycetota bacterium
GAGCATCCGGAAGAACCTCCACGTCATGGCAGGCTGCTGGCCGTCGACGTCGCCCACCGGGTCGGGGAACAGCTGGTGGGGCAGACCGACGCGGACCACCACCATGTCGAGGCTCGGGATCACCAGCACCAGCTGGTCGAACATCCCCGACAGCCCGTAGGCGTCGGTCGGCACGGTCGGCATCCAGTTCGTGTCGCTCTCGACACCGAGCAGCGGACCGGTCTGACCGCAGCGCACACCGTCGTTGTTGCGCCACAGGAAGCCGTAGCACGAGTTCGCTGCCGTGCCCGCCCGCCCCTGGGCGATGTAGGTCGCACCCAGCAGCCGGCGCCCCGCCCACATGCCGTCCTGCTCGAGCAGCCGACCCAGGCGGCCCCATGCCTCCGAGGTCATCTGCAGGAACGCGAACCCCTGCGAGTGACCGGCCCCGTCGCGGAACCACTCCCACTCGCCGCGCTCGATCCCGATCGGCCCGAACAGCTCACGCTGCGCGAAGTCCTGGAGGTCCTCGCCGACGGCGGCCTGCACGACGGCGCCGAGGGTCGTCACCGTCGTCTGCGCGTAGTCGAAGGTGGTCCCCGGGACGGTCTCGAACGGTCGCGCGAGCAGCTTCGCCACCGAATCACCAGCTGAATCGAGGAGGTCGTCGACCCACGCCATCCGCAGTCCGCTCGTCTGGTTCAGGAGCTGGCGGACCGTGATCGCCGCCTTCCGCGGGTCCTCGACCGAGAGGTACCGACCGATCGGGTCGTCGACCGAGAGCCGCCCCAGCGTGACCGCCCGGCCGACGAGCATCGACACCACGCCCTTGGTCATCGACCAGCCCGGCAACGGCGCTGCTTCGAGCTGCGGATCGTCGGTGCCGACGCCGACGAGACACCCATGTCGGTACACGCGCACAGACTGCGATCCCTTGGCGACCGCGTAGGTGATCGCAGCTCGCACCGCCGCCGGATCGAGGCCCAGCTCCGAGGGATCGACCAGCGCTTGGTCCGCGCCTGCGGCGGGCTCATCGCAGCGTCGCTGCCGGAGGTGCGCGCTGTCGGCACTGCCGGAGGACCCGTAGCCGGCAGCGGACGCGACCAGCACCGTCGAGCTGCACGCGGAGGAGACGAGGCCCACGGCGACCGCCGCCACAGCGAGCACCATCGACACCCGCGAGCGTCGACGACGACCCATCGGTGCCGCTGCCATGTCGTCACGCTCGGACATCTGTCGCCGTCCTGATCGCATCGCCCACTCCCCCTGTGCGTCCCACACCGCGACCAGCGACGAGCGATCCTCTCGATCGGCTCGATCCAGCACCCGCACCGCGACGTGGACGACAGGCTACGTTGCGGACGTGGCCCGGGGCGACGCCATCGAGGTCGAGGTCGCAGGCCGCACGGTCCGCCTGTCCAACCCCGACAAGGTGTTCTTCCCCGACACCGCGACCACCAAGTCGGATCTCCTCCGCTACTACCTGTCGGTGGGCGATCCGCTGCTGGCGGCCATGGGCGGGCGACCGGTGCTGCTGCAGCGCTTCCCCGACGGTGTCGGCGGCAAGAACTTCTTCCAGAAGCGCGTGCCGGCCTCGCGACCGGACTGGCTGGCGACGACCGAGGTCACCACCGTGAACGGGACCACATCCGACGCCCTGGTGATCGAGGACCTCGCGCACGTGGCGTGGGCCGTCAACCTCGGCTGCCTCGGCTTCCACGTGTGGCCGTCGACCGCTGCGGACCCGGGACACGTCGATCAGCTCCGCATCGACCTGGATCCCTCACCCGGAGTCTCGTTCGACCAGATCCGGGAAGCCGCAGCGGTGCTCCGCGAGCTCCTCGACGAGCTCGGCCTCGTCGCCTTCCCGAAGACGACCGGCAACCGCGGCCTGCACGTGTACTCGGCGTTGCAGCCACGGTGGGGAGCGATCGCTGTCCGGGCTGCAGCTGTCGCCGTCGCCCGCGAGCTCACACGGCGGCGACCCGAGCTGATCACCGATGCGTGGTGGAAGGAGGAGCGCGGCGCCAGGGTGTTCGTCGACTTCAACCAGAACGCGCCGCACAAGACCATGTTCGGGGCGTGGTCGGTGCGGGCCCGACCGGGTGCTCAGGTGTCCACGCCCATCACCTGGGACGAGGTCGCGACCGTCCAACCCGACACGCTGACCGTGGCGACCGTTCCATCGCGGCTGGCGGCAACCGGCGATCCGTGGCACACGATGCGTGCAACCCCGCAGGACCTCGGCCCGTTGCTCGAGCTCGTGGAGCGCGACCGCGCCGCCGGGCTCATGGATGCGCCGTGGCCACCCGAGTACCCGAAGATGCCCGATGAGCCACCGCGGGTGGCTCCGAGCCGCGCCCGCCCCCCGGACTGACCCAGCCTCGGACCCGGCGCGGAGTCGACGACCGGCAGGAGTTCAGGCGTCCGCCGGGTGCTCCACTCCGAACGGGTCCATGACGTCGACCGGGCGGGGACAGGTCCGCCAGTCGGGCCGGAGCGGGAACCGCGCCTGGTCGGGGTCACGCAGGCCGAGCACCTGGTTGACCCGGATCCGTCCCTGCTCGAACCCGAGGGCCGATCCGGCCATGTAGAGCCGCCACACCCGAGCGCGGTTGGCACCGACGTCCGCGACCGCCTCGTCCCAGTGCTCCTCGAGGTTGCGCACCCAGGCACGCAGCGTCAGCGCGTAGTGCTCGCGGAGGTCCTCCATGTGACGTGCCTCGAACCCGGCAGCCTGCATCGCGGTGATCACGGATCCGACCTCGTGCAGCTCGCCGTCGGGGAAGACGTAGCGGTACACGAAGCTGCGGCGTGCCAGGCCCGGCGACTGTCCTGCGGGCCGGCTGATCGCGTGGTTCAGGAACCGTCCACGTGGTGCTGTGAGCGTGTGGACGTCGTCGAAGTACTCGGCGAGCCGTGCCGCGCCGACGTGTTCGAACATGCCCACCGAGCTGATCGCGTCGTAGGGGCCGTCGTGCACGTCGCGGTAGTCCTGGACACGGATCTCGACGCGGTCGCCGAGGCCGTCCTGGGCGACTCGATGCCGGGCGTACTCGGCCTGCTCGGTCGAGATCGTCACACCCACCGCTTCGACGCCGTGGTGTCGAGCGGCGTGCCGGACGAGCGACCCCCACCCGCAGCCGATGTCGAGCAGCCGGAGCCCCGGGCGGAGTGCGAGCTTCTGGCAGATCAGCTCCATCTTCGCCCACTGCGCTGCCTCGAGACCCACCGACGGGTCGTCCCAGAGCGCACACGAGTAGACCATCGCCGGGCCCAGCACGAGCTCGTAGAAGTCGTTGGACACGTCGTAGTGGTGGTGGATCGCGGCCGCATCGCGGCCGCGGGTGTGCAGCTGCCCGAGCGTGCTGCCGATCGTTCCGATGCGTGACTCCTCCGGCGGCGGAGCGATCGGTACGAGGTCCGACGGTCGGAGCCGACGGAGCGCATCGATCCACTGGCGGGCAGTCAGCCTCGGGCTGGGCAGCCGGTCGCGCAACGACAGCACGGCGTAGATGTCGCCGTCGACGGTGATGTCGCCACAGACGTACGCGCGGGCGAAGCCCAGCTCGCCGGGAGCGGCGACGATGCGCCGCAGTGCGTCCCTGGAGCGGACCCGGACCGTGGCGGGCGCCTCCTCCTCCGATGGGCCCAGCGATGAGCCGTCGAAGAACTCGAACCTGACGGGCAGGTCGTCACCCACGAGGTCGGCGACGAACCGGGCGAGGGGGATCGTGCGCATGACCTGCACCTACCCGAACCGCGCATGGCCCACCACTACCGAGGGTTCTGGGGCGCGGAATCGACACATCTTGTCGAAAGCGACCCCTATGTTCCGGATGGAGGGTCAGATGGGGAGGGAGCCGGTCGCCGACGCGGTGGAGCCCGTGTCGGCGTACGCAGCGATCGTCCGCTGGGCGATGCGCATCTGGTGCACCTCGTCAGCGCCGTCGGCGAACCGCGCCCAGCGGGCGTGCTGGTACATGTGCGCGAGCGGCGTGTCGGTCGAGTAGCCGAGGGCGCCGTGGACCTGGATCGAGCGGTCGATCACCCGGTTCAGCATGTTGGCGACGAAGTGCTTGGCCATCGACACCTCGGACTTGAACTCCAGACCCTTGTCGATCCGGTACGCGGCATGCAGCACCATCAGCTTGGCCTGGTACAGCTCCATCGTTGAGTCCGCGATCATCCACTGGATCCCCTGCTTCTCCGCGAGCAGCGACCCGTGGGAGAACCGGTTGAGCGACCGGTCGACCATCATGTCGAGCGCCGTCTCCGCCTGCGCGATCCAACGCATGCAGTGCGCCAGGCGCGCCGGCCCGAGCCGGTACTGGCCGAGCAGGTGGCCCTGGCCGCGCCCGCCGAGCATCTGCGACTCGTGCACGCGCAGGTCCTCGATGCGGATCTCTGAGTGACCGGTCGAGCCGTGCATGGTCTCGATCTGGCGGACCTCGGTCCAACCCGGCGACGGGATGTCCACCAGGAACGCCGTGTTGGCCGCCTGCGGCAGATCCGGGTCGTCCTCGGTGCGGGCGATGAGGATCGCGAAGTTGGCACGGTGGGCATTGGAGATGAACCACTTGTGGCCGTTGATCACCCACTCCTCGCCGTCCTGGTAGGCGTGGGTGCGGATGAGCGTCGGGTCCGATCCGGCGACCTCGGGTTCGGTCATCGCGAAGCACGACCACGCCCGACCGGCGCACAGCGGCTCGAGGTACTTCTGCTTCTGCTCGTCGGTCGCCCAGTGCAGCAGCGTGTGCATGTTGCCCTCGTCGGGCGCCTGGCAGTTGAGGACCCACGGGCCGTAGTAGCTCCGGGCCGCCTCGGCCTGCACCATCGCCAGCTCGACGTGTCCCAGCCCCATGCCACCCCACTCGGCGGGCATGTGCGGCAACCACAGCCCCGCGTCGAAAGCCTGCTTGCGCATGTCCAGCAGGAGGCCGATGTAGGCGTCCCGGTCCGTCTCCTCGAGCCGATCGTCGTGGATCCGGGCCTCGGTCGGCTTGACGACCTCGTCGATGAAGGCCCGGACCCGGCCACGGATCTCCTCGATCTCGGGCGGCAGGCTGAAGTCGATGCTCACGTGCGGTCCCCCTGTCGGCTCCGACGGTTCTTACCAGACCCGATCCCACGCACGACCCCGCAGCGGCTCACCGACCACCCGAGCCGAAGGACGATCCCCGACCAGGCTCCCTACGATGTGCCGCCATGACGAAGGGTTCCAGACGCGGCCTCGCCGCCGTCCTCGCCGTCCTCGCCGTGCTCGCCGGAGCCGGACTCTGGTGGTTCCTCCGCGACGACAGCCCACCCGAGGTGAACCTCGACACCGCAGCGAAGGGCGTGACGACCACGACCGCCGGGACTGGAGGTCGAAGCTCGACGACACCGGGCAGCGTCACCCCGGCGACCATCGACGGCACGTGGAAGGTCGACACCACCACCGGCACCTTCGACTACGAGGCCGCGACGGGCACCTTCGTCGGCTTCCGAATCCAGGAGAACCTCGCGAACGTCGGTGCGGCGACTGCGGTCGGTCGGACCAACGCTGTCACCGGCACGATGGCGATCTCGGGCACCTCGGTGACCGCGGCAGACATCACGGTCGACATGACGAAGATCACCACCAACCAGTCCCGACGTGACCAACGGGTCCAGGACGCGCTCGCGACCGATCAGTTCCCCACGGCGAGGTTCGAGCTGACCGCTCCCATCGACCTCGGACCCGACGCGACGAGCGGCCAGTCGGTCACCGTGACCGCCAAGGGCGACCTCACCGTCCACGGGGTCACCAAGGCGGTCCAGTTCCCGCTGCAGGCGAAGCTGGTGGGCGACACCGTGGTGGTCGTCGGCTCCATCGACGTGACCTTCGCCGACTTCGGCGTCAAGGTGCCCACTGCACCCGTGGTGCTCTCGGTCGACGACCACGGCAAGCTCGAGCTGCAGCTCCTCTTCAAGCGAGCCTGACCCGTCCGCCGGCTGTGGGCGACGGATCGCTCCGATGGATCCGACGACCGGAGCGACAGCCGATCGCCACGCTCCCGTGACGTCAAGGTGCTCAGTGCGAGGCGAGCCAGCGATCGCCGATCGCGAACTCCTCGTCGAGCTGCTTGAGCGCGATCCCCTTGCCGAAGTCGGCGAGCTTGCCACCGACGATCGGCACCTTGACCGACAGGTGCAGCACCACGGTGTAGAGCGAACCCCCGTCCCCGTCGGGCTCGATGCTGGTCTCGCCCGTGAGCTGCATCGGCACGCCCTTGGTGTCGATCGAGAAGGTGCCGCCGTAGGTGCCGTCGCCGTGGTCGTTCCACTCGTCGATCGACACGACGGTGTTCCGGGGCTTGACGAACTTCTTCGCGAAGCCGGGGATGCCGTCCACGTCGACCTCACGGGTGATCACGATGCGCAACTGGCGTTCGCTGCGGTCCTGCTCCAGGACCTCCACACCGTGGTGTCCCATGTCGGTGAACTTGCCGACGTGGCTGGCGGGGTCGCTGAACATCTCCCAGCAGCGCTCCGGTGTGGCATCGAAGGTGTGGGTGCGCGTCACGTCCATGCCCGGGAGTCTGTCCCACCGACGCGGGGAGCCGTCGGAT
>JAFDWA010000092.1 GCA_018268735.1 Actinomycetota bacterium
GGACGTCGTCCGCCACCGCATCGTCGCCGACATCGTCGACGCCTACGCGCAGCGCGGCTGACGTCGGTGGTCGTCGACGGGACACCTCCGGTCGTCGCGACGCGTGACGACCGCGATCCGTCGGACCGTGCGGCGCTTCCCGTGGACCTGGTCGACCTCGGCGCCCTGCTCGCCGACGTGCTGGCGGCGGAAGGAGCGTCGGGCGACGCAGAGGCGTCGCTGCAACTCGTGTCGCCGGAGCGGATGAGCGAGCTCAACGTGCAGCACCTCGGAGGAACCGGCCCCACCGACGTGCTGTCGTTCCCGCTCGACGGCATCGGCGATGCCGACCACGACGACCGTTCGGATCCGCTCGGGATCATCGTCGGCGACGTCGTCATCTGCCCCGAGGTCGCAGCCTCGCAGGCGTCCGAGCACGCCGGTGATCTGCCGAGCGAGCTGGCGTTGCTCGTGGTGCACGGGGGGCTGCACCTGTGCGGGTGGGACCACGCCGATGCGGACGAGCGGGCCGCGATGTGGGCCCGTGAGCGACACCTGCTGGAGTCGGTCGGGCGCGCTCCGCTCTGTGACCCGTGGGGTTCGCCGTGACGTCGACCGACGCGATCCTGCTGGTCATCGTCGTCGTGCTCGTCGTGTTCGCCGCCGTGCTGGCGGTCGCGGAGACGGCCATCACGCGGATGACCCGGGCTCGGGCGTCGGCTCTCGCGGAGTCCGAACCACGGCGGGGACCCCGGGTGCAGCGGATCGTGGACAACCTCGAGCGGGACCTCAACGCGGTGTACCTCGCGGTCAACATCGTGCAGACCGTCCAGGCGGCGCTCGTCGGTGTGCTCGCAGGTCGCCTGTTCGGACCGCTCGGCGTCGCGATCGGGATCTTCCTGAACGTCGTCGTGCTGTTCACGCTCGCCGAAGCGGCACCGAAGACCTGGGCGCTGCAGCACACCGACCGTGCCGCGCTCGTGACAGCGCCGCTGGTGGAGCTCGTCGGTCGGGTCCTGCGGTGGCCGGCACGATCCCTCATCGGTGTCGCGAACGTCCTGCTACCGGGCAAGGGCTTGAAGAAGGGGCCGTTCGTCACCGAGGAGGAGATCTTGGCGTTGGCCGAGGAGGCCGCCGAGGCGGCGGTCATCGAAGCCTCCGAACGCGACCTGATCGAGTCGATCATCGACTTCGGCGACACGATCGTGCGCGAGATCATGGTGCCGCGTCCCGACGTCGTGTCGATCGACGCCGACGCGTCCGTGGCGGACGCCGTGGAGCTGTCGATCGCCACCGGGCGCAGCCGGTTCCCTGTCTACGGTGAGAGCTCCGACGACGTGCTCGGGATGGTGTACGCGAAGGATGCGTTCGAGGCCGAACGCCTCAGCGACGTGCCCCGGCGCGTGCTCGAGGTGGCCCGGCCGGTGCTGTTCATCCCGGAGACGAAGCGGGTTGCAGAGCTGCTCACCGAGATGCAGGCACGCAAGACCCACATCGCGGTCGCCGTCGACGAGTACGGCGGCAACGCTGGGCTGGTGACCCTCGAGGACCTGCTCGAGGAGCTCGTCGGCGAGATCCACGACGAGTTCGACGAGGAGGCTGTCGAGGTGGAACCTCTCGGCGACGGCGAGTTCCTCGTGAACGCGACGTTGAACGTCGGCGACCTCAACGAACGACTCGACCTCCGTCTCCCGGAAGGGACCTGGGACTCCGTCGGTGGGCTCGTGTTCGGGACCCTGGGCAGGGTGCCCGTCCCTGGCGATGTCGTCGAGCTCGACGACGCGACGATCGTCGTCGAGCAGGTCGACGGGCGACGGGTCGGGCGGGTGCGTCTGCGGCGGCTGGACCGTTCCACCCCGGGTGCCGAGGCATGAACGTCGGAGATCGTCCCGCCCAGGGTTCGACGGAGCCGGCCTTCCGGTCCGGGTTCGTGACCCTGGTCGGACGCCCCAACGTCGGCAAGTCGACGCTGCTCAACCGCATGCTGGGCGAGAAGGTCTCGATCGTGTCGGACAAGCCGCAGACGACGCGACACCAGATCCGCGGGGTGCTCACCGACGAGGACACCCAGGTCGTGTTCGTCGACACCCCCGGGATCCACCGTCCGCGGACGCTGATGGGCGAGCGGCTGAACGACACAGCAGCCGACGCGCTCTCCGGCGTCGACGTCGTGTGCCTCCTCCTCGACGCGACCCAGCGCGTCGGACCCGGTGACCGCTACATCGCGGAGCGGGTCCCACGCGACGCTGTCGTGGTGCTCAACAAGGTCGACCGTGCCGATCCCGCGCGCGTCGCGGAGCAGCTCGCGGTCGCTGCGGAGTTCGACCTGTCGGCGTACTTCCCCGTGTCGGCCCGAACGGGTCGCGGTGTGGACGTGCTCGTGCAGCACCTGAGGACGCGGATGCAGCCCGGCCCGGCGTGGTACCCCGACGGGGAGGTCACGGACCTCGGTGAGGGCTTCCGCGTCGCCGAACTGGTCCGCGAGCAGCTCCTTGCCGTCACCCGTGAGGAGCTGCCCCACTCGATCGCGACGCGGACGACGCAGTGGGAGTGGCCGCACGTCCGCGTCGAGATCCTCGTCGAGCGCGAGTCGCAGAAGGGCATCGTGATCGGCAAGGGCGGTTCGGTGCTCAAGGAGGTCGGGACACGTGTCCGACGTCAGCTCCCCGAGGGCGCCTACCTGGAGCTCGTCGTCAAGGTCGACAAGGACTGGCAGTCCCGACCGGGGTCGCTCGACCGCCTCGGCTACTGACGTCGACGACCTGGCCGGAACCCCATCTCTCGAGCTCGGCACGTCGCACGTCGATTGCCGACGCGAGGCGTTGTCGGTGCCGGGCGGTCCTGATCGGCGACCAGAGGACGAGTCGGCGACGTAGCCTTCGCTCGTTCCGTCCGATCGCTCGGAGCGAGGAGGCCGCCATGTGGGCGCAGATCATCCGGACCCGGCTGAAGCCGGGGACCGAGGACCGGCTGTCGGAGTTGCTCGCCCGGCTCCGTGAAGCCGAGCAGCCGGACTCGGGTCTCATCCGGACCACGGCGATGCGCGACCAGCACGATCCGCTCCAGCTCTACCTGATGGTCGTCTTCGGTTCCGAAGCGGAGGCGCGTGCCCGAGAGGAGGACCCGCGCCGTGCGGAGGGGCTTGCTGCGGCACGGGCGATCATGGGCGAGATCCTCGACGGCTCCCGCGACTTCATCGATCTCGACGTCGTGGAGGAGATCGTCCGATAGGCGGTGGCTCAGGTTCGCTGGGCTGCGCGCACCTGGCGGTCCATCGTCCATCGGATGACCGGAGCGAGCAGTCCTGCACCCCGCGCCAGCGCGGCGGTCATCGGATCGGCACAGATCGTGAAGCGGTCGCGCTCGATGCCGGCCAGCGCCTTCTCGGCGACGTGGCGTGGGGGCTTCGGCCTGATCGTCCCGGAGATCGCGGCGGTCTCCGCGGGCTTCACCTCGTTCTCCCGGGCGAAGCCGGGGGTATCGGTGTCCGGGGGATACAGCACGCTGACAGCGATGTCGTCGGCGACGAGCTCAGAGCGCAGCGACTCAGCCAGTCCCCGGAGGGCGAACTTGGTGGGGGAGTAGGCGCTGAAGCCGTACACGCCCAGCAGGCCAGCGGTCGACGACACGAAGCAGAGGTGACCTCGGCGGCGCCTGCGCATCGCCGGAAGGACCGCCGCGACGGCGTTCACCGCGCCGAGGTAGTTGACGTCCATCTCCGCTCGGAACTCGCTCGCGGGCAGCTCCCAGAACCTGCCGGGGAGGCTGTAGCCGGCGTTCGCGATCATCACGTCGCACGGTCCGGAGCGTGCGACCAGGTCGTCGACCGCTCGGGTCAGAGCGTCCCGATCAGCGACGTCGGCCACTGCCCAGCGGACCGACGGGCCGAGCCCCGCTGCGGCTGCCTCGAGGCGGTCCGGACGACGTGCGATCAGCGACACCGTTGCTCCCCGACGGATGGCCGACGAGGCCATCGCCCGTCCGATTCCCTCGGAGCCGCCGGTGATGATCACGTGGGCTTCGCGCAGAGTGGCCATGTGCCGAGTCTGCCAACCGACCGGGGTAGCGTGCCGAGCGTGGAGCTGACCGCACTCGATGCCGACCGCATCCCCCGTCATGTCGCGATCGTGATGGACGGCAACGGCAGATGGGCGCAGCGTCGAGGGCTGCCGCGGACCGACGGCCACGCGGCCGGTGAGGAGGCGCTGCTCGACACCGTGTGGGGCGCGCTCGACGCCGGCATCCGGTACCTGACCGTGTACGCGTTCTCGACCGAGAACTGGAAGCGCCCGGTCGACGAGGTTCGCTTCCTGATGGGCTTCAACGAGCGACTCCTCATGACGCGTCGTGACGAGCTGCACGCGAAGGACGTGAAGGTGCAGTTCCTCGGACGTCGGGACTGGCGGGTCCCTCGGCGGGTCCTCAAGCGGATCACCGAGACCGAGGACCTGACCCGGGGCAACCGCGCGATGACGTTGTCGATGGCGTTCAACTACGGCGGTCGCGCCGAGCTCGTCGACGCGGTGCGGGAGATCGTCCGCGACGGCGTGAAGGCGGACAAGGTCGACGAGCGCACGATTCGCCGTCGGCTCTACGACCCCGACCTGCCGGATCCGGAGCTGATGGTCCGCACCTCCGGCGAGTACCGGATCTCCAACTTCCTGCTGTGGGAGCTCGCCTACTCGGAGCTGGTGTTCACCGATGTGCTCTGGCCCGACTTCCGCCGCGGTGACCTGTACGCAGCGATCGACGAGTTCCAGCGTCGGGATCGTCGCTTCGGCGGACTCGCCGACCCCGACGAAGGCTGAGCTCCGGCGCCCGTGGGCCTGTACCGCGACGTCGCCGTCGTGCTGCGCACCCACAAGCTGGGTGAGGCGGATCGCATCGTCGTGCTCATGACACGTGCAACCGGCAAGGTCCGAGCGGTCGCCAAGGGCGTTCGCAGGACGGGCTCGAAGTTCGGCTCGCGGCTGGAGCCCGGCTCGTACGTGTCGGTGCAGTTGCACGAGGGCCGTGGCGAGCTCGACATCGTGACCCAGACAGAGACGGTCGAGCCGTTCCGACGGACACGGGAGGACCTCTCACGGCTGGGTCACGCGGCGTCCCTGCTCGAAGCGGTCGAGCAGTTGGCCCAGGACCGCCAACCGCAGCCCCGCCTGCACGACATGCTCGTCGGTGGGCTCAGAACGATCGACGATCGCAACCCACCGCTGGTGGCTGGAGCGTTCTTCCTCAAGCTGCTCGCGGTCGATGGCGTCGCCCCGGAGCTCGACACCTGCGTCGGCTGCGGCGAGGAGGAGGGTCGGATGTGGCTCGCGATCGAGGCCGGCGGGGTGCGGTGCCGCTCCTGCGGGGGCGGTCGACCGGTCACCGACGAGGCGCTCGCCGTCGCTCGCGCCGTCCTCGGTGGGGGGCTGAACGTTGCGCTCGACCTGCCCGACGGTGCGGTCGTCCACGAGGTCGAATCGATCGCGACCGCGGTGCTCGAGGCCCACATCGAACGCCGTCTGCGGTCACTGAGCGTGCTGCACGACGGCTGAACCCCGAGGGTGGGCTAGGTCGTCGGTTGGGGTGGGCAGTACGTCCAGTTGGCGGCGATCGCGTGGATTGCCTCTGCTGACATCAGGTACTGCTCGAAGTACCCGCAGCTGACGCACACATAGGTGTCGACCAGAGAGCTGACCTCGGTGCTCAACGGCTGGGGTGTGACCCTGACGCGCATCTCACCTGTCGTGGATGCGCCGTGCCAGTACGAGCAGTTCCGCGCGCAGCGGATGTTGGCCTGGCCGCACTTCGGGCAGATCCCTCGTCGCATGTCCTCGACTCCCTCGTTCGATTCCGCTCTGGTGCGGGTGCGAAGAGCGCTCCCGCCCGACCTGTGCAGGCCGGGCGGGAGCGTAGATGTCGGATGTCCCTGGTCGCCGGAGCGATCAGGGGGCGATGGGCTCGCCGTTGAGCTGCCGGTACATGTAGGCGTAGGCGATCATCACGACAGGGAACGCCACGATGATGCCGAGTCCGCACGCGAGGTTGCCGATCGCGATCGCGATGTAGGCGCCGATGAACAGGACGACGACCTTCGCCAGGTTCCGGTTGACCAGCGTGATGCTCGCCCGGAACGCCTCCATCGGTGACGTGCCCTTGTCCAGCGCGTAGAAGGGTGCGAAGAACAGGAAGAGGCTGACGACGATGCCAGGCAGGATGCACAGCATGTAGCCGATGGCCATGCACAGAACCATCAGGAGCACGGTCAGGATGTACGGGCCGAGGTTCTCGGTCGAGAACAAGGCGGCTCGGTCGATCCGGTCACCCTTCGTCGTGAGCAGGCCGACACGGAGGAACGCGACGCCGGCGATGAAGTAGGCGGCGAAGATCAGGAGGATCCCGACGGCCCAGGTCAACAGGAACCCGAAGAAGCCGAGGCTGCTCCCCGCGCTGTACGTGCCGGTCTGTTGATCGTATGACCCGACGGAGCTGGCCATGAAGACCGTCGACAGTGCGAACACGATGCCGATGGCGACGACGACGGCGACGAACCACACCACGATCG
>JAFDWA010000093.1 GCA_018268735.1 Actinomycetota bacterium
CGAACTCGGGGACGAGCTCCTTCACCGCGACCGGTCGGTCGAGGCTGCGGTCCCTCGCGAGGTACACCTGGGCCATGCCGCCCCGGGCAAGTCGCTGGTGGATCTCGTAGCGGTCGCCGAGGACCCTCAGTTGCTCGTCAGCCATGGCAGTCGCCAGCGTAGAGGTCCGCCCAGCGTCGATCGTGTCATGCAGCGCTCACCCGAGGACGGCGAGCGCCTTGTCCAGCACGGCCTTGGCGACCGGGCCGGCCGTCGTGCCACCGGTCTCGTCGCCGACGCCCGGCAGATCCTGCACGATGACGGCGACCGCGACGTGCGCGGGCTCACCGGGCGGCCCGGCGAACGCGATCATCCAGCCGTGCGAGCGCGGTGGCTTGACGCCGAGCTGAGCGGTACCGGTCTTGGCCCCGACCTCCCAGCCCGGGGTCTGCATGATCTGCGCCGTGCCGCCGGTGACCACGCCGATCATCCCCTCCCGCAACGTCGCTGCGATCTCCGGCGTCATCGACTCCTTCCACGGCGAGGTCCGGTACCTCTGCACCACTTCGCCGTCGCGCGCCTTGATCTCCGCCATCACGTGCGGGGTCATGATCTCGCCCCGGTTGCCGACCCCCGCGGCCACCAGCGCCATCTGCAGCGGTGTCGACCGCACGTCGCCCTGGCCGATCCCGGTGAGCGCCAGCATCGCGGTGCTCTCGTAGACCGGGGCCTTCCCGTCGGGTCGTTGCGTGACCTTGCCGAAGTCGGTCGGGTAGGCCGACGCAGCAGGCCGTGGCAGGTCGATCGGCGGTGCCTGGTTGAATCCGGCGGCCTCCGCAGCAGCGACCATCGGGTCGGGGCCTGTCACCTCCGCCGCCATCTGGGCGAACGAGCTGTTGCAGGATCGGGCGAGCACGGTGAACAACGTCCCTCCGCAGGCCATGCCGTCGAAGTTGCTGATCGCGTGGGAGGTGCCCGGCGGGGTGTAGGAGGTGACCACTGGGAACTCCGGCGTCGTGGTCGTCACCTTCCCCGAGGTCAACCCGGCCGTGGCCGTCACGACCTTGAACGTCGAGCCGGGGAAGTAGCGCTCCCGGTACGCCTTGGGGAGCATCGGGTTGGCGGCCGCCTGCTCGTAGAGGTCCTTGGCGGCCTTCGCCGCCTTCGTGTCGTTGTTCGACACTGCGTTCGGGTCGAACGTCGGGTTCGACCACATGGCGAGGATCGCACCGGTGCGGGGATCGAGCGCGACGACGGAGCCCGGGCGGTCGCCGAGCGCGTCCTTGGCCGTCTGCTGGAGGTCCTGACGGACCGTCAGCACGACGTTGCCCTCGCTCGAGGAGTCGGAGAAGAAGCCCGACAACCGGTGCAGCCGGAGCGAGGCGGTCCTCCCCGCGAGCTCCTCGTTGTAGGAGCGCTCGACCCCGTCGGAGCCCAACGTGAACGAGTAGTAGCCGGTGACTGCCGAGAACAGGTCTCTGGTCGGGTACCTGCGCTGGTAGCGCAGCGGTGCGTGCACGTCGACCGAGGTGGCGACCAGCTGCTGGTCGGCGCTGACGATGTCGCCTCTCGGCTGGTTGAAGTCCCGCTGCAGCTGGCGGGTGTTGTCGGGTCGATCGCTCAGCGACTGCGCCTCCAGCACCTGCACCTGGTTGAGCTTCAGGAACAGCGCCAGGTAGCAGAGCAGGATGACGAGGCCGAGCGCCTTGATCTGCCGCTTCATCGCACCAACAGTCGATCAGGTCCACGGCGCGCTGTCTGGTCGGAGATCCGCACGAGCAGCGCGAGCAGGACGTAGTTCGACACGAGCGAGCTCCCGCCATAGGAGACGAAGGGCAACGTGACCCCTGTCAGGGGCAGCAGTCGGGTGACGCCACCCATGATCACGAACGCCTGGAAGGCGATCAGGACGGTCAGGCCGACCGCGAGCAGCGCCGGGAACGGGTCCCGTGACTCCCTGGCGATGCGCAGACCGCTGCCGGCCAGGAGGAGGAACGCGCACAGCACCGCGGTCGTGCCGAGCAGCCCGAGCTCCTCGCCGATCACGGCGAAGATGAAGTCGGTCGAGTCGTAGGGGATGCGACCGGCGATCCCGAGCCCCGGTCCGACACCTGATGTGCCGCCCCACGCCAGCGCGTAGGCGGCCTGGATGATCTGGTAGCCGGAGCCGTGGGGGTCCGCCCACGGGTTGATCCAGACGTCGACGCGGCGTCGGACGTGGCCGAACGCCTTCCAGCTCGCGAACGCCCCGATGAGGAACAGGACGGATCCGACGACGAGATAGCTGACCCGGCCGGTCCCGACCCAGATCATGATGACGAACAGGAGGAAGAACAGCAGCGCCGAGCCGAGGTCGCGCTGGAAGATGAGCACGACGAGCGAGATGCCCCACGCGAGCAGTATCGGCGCGAAGTGCTTCGGGTCCGGCGTGTTGAACGGACCGACTCGGAAGGTCGCGACGCCGAGGAGCTCGCGACGCTCGACCAGGTAGCCGGCGAAGAAGATCGCGAACGCGATCTTGGCGATCTCACCTGGTTGGAAGCCGACAGGACCGAGCGAGACCCAGATCCGCGCGCCGTTGATGTTCCGTCCGAGCACCGGGAACAGCGGCATCACGAGGAGCACGACCCCGACGAGGCCCGCTGTGTAGCGGTACCGCTGCAGGACCCGGACGTCGCGGATCACCACCAGCGTTGCGACGTAGGCACCGATGCCGACCGCGGTCCACGACGCCTGCAGCGCCGCGAGGTCCTTGTCGAGACGGGCGATGAACACGTAGCCGATGCCGTTGAGCAGCGCAGCGATCGGCAGCAGCAGGGAGTCCGCGCACCTGGCCAGTCGCCGGTTGGCCACGTGCGCGCCGACGAGCAGTGCGAGGAGGACGACGAGGAACGGCCAGATGTCAGCCGGCAGCGACGCGTTGCGGCCCAGGCTCGCGAGGGCGTAGGCGCCGAGGATGATGATGACCGCGAGGACGAGCAGGCCCAACTCGGTCGTGCGGCGGCGCTTCCCCGTCGATCGGACCGTCGAGGAGACCTCCGCCGTGACGGTCGCCGTCACGGACCCGTCGGGGTCGTCGTGGTCGCAACCGTCGTGGTCGCAACGGTCGTCGTCGTCGTGATGCTGGTCGTGGTCGTGGTGGTGGACCTGTTCCTCGACTCGTCCACCAGCCCGGTGACGAACCTCTCCGCCTCGCCGAAGCTGTCGAAGCCCTGACCGCGAGCCAGGATGTTCCGCTCGGAGCCGGTGAGCGCCCCCACGTCGATGTGGCGGTAGCGCTTCACCTCCTCCGGACCGAGGAACAGCACGCCGTTCTTCGGCCCGCGGAGCAGGACCACGGTGTGGTCGCGCTCGGTGACGACCCATCCCGAGCGGGACCACAGCAGGAGCACAGCTGCCATCACCGCGATGAGCGCTGCCACCGCGAGCACGAACAGCGCGGTCCTCCAGGGTCGCCCCCGCGGCACATCGGCGTCCTCACCCGCTGCGCTGCCGTGGTCGGGATCGGTGTCCTCGACGTCGGCATCATCGATGTCGGGGTCCTCGATGTCGGCATCATCGAGGTCGGCTTCAGCGAGATCGGTGTCCGATGCCTCGCTGCGGGATCGGCCCGACCCGGTGCGCGTGGCAGCGTCGATCCCGGCCTCGGCTTCGGCGCGGACGGTTGGTTCGTCGTCGCCGTCGTGCCCTTCGCCTCCCTGCTCGCCGTCACCGTCCTCGTCGCCGGCGCCACCAGGGCCACCGTCGTCGGAAGCCGGGACGATGACGGCCATCACCGTCTGGGTGCGCGGGCCGTCCTCGTCAGGGTCCGACATGTCGATCGCGGGCGTGCTGATGCGGCGGTACCGCTCCCCGAGGGGCGCAGCGGGGGAGCCCGTCGCCGTCACGTCCACCACGACCGTCGTGATGTTGTCTCGTCCACCGGACGCGTCGGCTTCTGCTGCCAACCTGCGAGCGACGACCTCCGGCTCAGCGTCCTCGGCGAGGATCTCGGCGATCCTGGACTCCCCGACCTCACCGAAGAGGCCGTCGCTGCACAACAGGAGGCGGTCGCCGTCGCACGGTCGCAGCAGCCAGGCGTCGACCACCACCAGCGCCTCCACCCCCAGCGCTCGGGTGATGACGTTGCGCTGAGGGTGGTGCTCGGCCTCCTCCGCAGAGATCCGGCCTTCACGGACGAGCGTCTCGACCAGCGAGTGGTCCTCGGTCATCCGCGTGAGCTCGCCGGCGGCGAAGAGGTACACCCGGGAGTCGCCGACGTTGAGCACGGCGAGCTCGTCCTCGTCGTCGTAGCGGACCAGGCCGACCACGCAGACCGTCGTCCCCATGCCGCGCAGCTCGTCGTCCTCGGCGGCACGCTCGTTGATGCTCCGGTTCGCCCGGTGCACCGCCGCGACGAGGTCCTCCACCGACCGCGACCCACCGGCGGCGCGCAGCACCTCGACGGTCTCGGCCGAGGCGACCTCTCCGGCGCGGTGGCCGCCCATGCCGTCGGCCACAGCGACGAGCTCGTCGGTGACGAGGTACGAGTCCTCGTTCGCGCTGCGCACCTGGCCGACGAGCGAGGACGCACCGATCCGGAGCGTCGTCATCGGACCTCCATCACGACGTTGCCGACCTGGATGCGATCACCGAGCCGTGCCGGCATCTGCCCGACCGCACGCGCACCGTTGACCCAGGTGCCGTTGGTGGAACCGAGGTCCTCGACGAACACCGCGCCGTCACGGCTGAAGATCCTGGTGTGGACCTGGGACACGTACTGCTCGTCGAAGACGAGGTCGCAGCCCGGGGCGCGTCCGACGGTGAGGTCGGGGCCGAGCGCGAACTCAGCGCCCACACGTGCTGACGGTTCGACGACCACGAGACGCGTGGGCACCGCCGGCTTGCGCCGGGCCCTCGCAGCGCCGCGTCGGGCACGGGTGCTCGGAGCAACCGGGGCGGCAGGCTTGCGGGTGGGCGCGACCTTCGGCGGGTTCACCTCGGTCCAGACCGCTCGCAGCACGCGCAGGAAGAACAGGTACAGCAACGCCAGCAGGCACAGCTTCAGGACGGTGAGCAGCTGCTCGGGCACGGCAGACGAGCCTATGAGGCCTCGAAGCGGACCGCTGTGCTGCCGAAGCGGACCTCGTCGCCGTCGCGCAGCTCCTGCTCTGCGACACGCACCCCGTTGACCTTGGTCCCGTTGGTCGATCCGAGGTCCGCGACCACGAACCCGTCGCCGGCAGGTCGGACCTCGGCGTGGAGTCGGCTGACGTTGGGATCTGCCAGCACGATCGTGCAGTCGCCCTGGCGGCCGACGGAGACGACGTACTCTCCGAGCGGGACGCGGTCGCCGGTGGGCAGCACGAGCGATCCCGGTGGCAGCCCGCCTTCGGACTCCAGGAACCGCGACTCGACGTCGATGAAGCCGGTGCGGAGACGACCGTCGGCGACGATCTCGATCTCGACCGGTCCGACGAACGAGTAGCCCTCGTCTCGTGCGTGCTCCCGCGCGGCGTCGGCGAGCTCGCGTCGGAGCGTCCCCAGGATGTCGACGAGCTGGTCGTGGTCGTCGACGGAGATGGCGAAGCTGAACGAGTTCGGCACGATCGTGCGCCCGTCGACAGCCACCGAACGGTGGTTGTCCATCTCGCGCTGCAGCTTGCGACCGAACTCGACCGGCTTCACCGCGGAGCGGAACAGGCGACCGAAGGTGCCTTCCACCATGCGCTCGAGGCGGCCCTCGAAGCCCTTGGTTGCCATCGGCACCACGATAGCGATGCAGGACCCACCCTCTCGGGCCACGTCGTCGGATCAGGCCCGTCGGATCAGGACGGACCGCGCCGGCGGGACGCCTCCACGGCTTCGGCGTCCTCGGCTGCGCCGAGGTCGAGTCGATCGACCCTCGCTCGCAGCGTCCGACGCCACGACGCCGAGAGCTCCGGGAGCTCCGCAAGGGCCGCGGCAGCTCCCCGATCGTCACGTCGATGGTGCACGACCTCGTTGGCGGCGGCCACGGTCCACACCGGGTTCGGACGCTCGAGCAGATGCCACACGTCGCCGGCTTCGAGCACTCCCGTCTGCAGCACTCGCAGGTACCAACCGGTGCGGCCCGTCCGCTCCATGAGGTCCACGAGGCCCTCGCGCCGCCAGCGGTCCTCCACCTTCCAGCAGGGCCGCCGAGGCTGGGAGACCTGGAGCTCGACGGTGCCGACACGCCACCGGTCGCCGATGCACACCTCGGCCTCGGCCAAGCCGCCGACGTGGAGGTTCTCGCCGAACGCGCCGGGTTCTGCCAGCACCGGATCGAGCTCCCGCCAGAACTCGCCGTGGTCCGCCGAGCAGGCGAGCACCGCCTTGTCGGGTCCTCCGTGGTTGCGGAGGTCCGCCTGCTCGTCGCCCTCCACGTTGGTCGAGCCGACGTGGAGCGGGCCGTCGACGACGTGCTTGCGGAACGCGGTGGTCACGACACGCCCCGACGGCGCCGTGTGCGTCGACGGGCGACCGACGAGGATCGCCATCGTCGACGGAGGAGTCCGACCACCGCCCATGGGCGGAAC
>JAFDWA010000094.1 GCA_018268735.1 Actinomycetota bacterium
GAGGCTCGGTGCTCGACGACTACGCAGGCGTGAACCCCGGTGAGTTCTTCGCCGTCGCGACCGAGGCGTTCTTCGACGACCCGACCGGGCTCCGCGGCGAGCACCCCGACCTGTACGGCTGCTTCGCCGACTTCTACGGCCAGGATCCCGCGTCGTGGTCGTCTGCTGCCGGGTGAACCGAGCGTCGATCCATGTCGTGCAAGGATGCAGCGATGAGCCGACCCACCTCCTCCCGTGCTGCAGCGATCCGCTCCCTGGGACTGCTGCTCGGGGCGTTCGCTCTCGCCGGCCTGATCGCTGCCTGCGGCGACGACTCCGGGACCACGGCGAAGAAGCCGGCCGTGACCACTGCGCCGGGCAAGGGTGCGGGGACAGCACCGGGAGGGCTCGCCGGAACCTCGTGGAGCCTCGTGCAGGCCGTCGAGGCCACATCGCAGCCCACCCTCGACTTCTCGACCGATGGCAAGGTGTCGGGCTCGACGGGCTGCAACCGCTTCTCGGGGACGTACGCGCAGAAGGGCGCGGGGATCCGGATCACGCTCGGGCCGCTGACCAGGGCGGCCTGCACGTCCGACGCTGCGACCCGCCAGGAGCAGCAGATCATCTCGGGTCTGGGAGCGGCCCGCCGTGCCGATCAGGCCGGGGCGACCCTGGTGCTTCGTGACGGCGGCGGCAAGCAGCTGCTGTCCTACGCGGCGGTGTCGGGCCAGCTCGCCGGAACCTCCTGGAGCGTGCGAGGCGTCAACACCGGCAACGCCGTCGAGACCTCGGCGCTCACCGAGAAGCTGACCTTGCAGTTCGGCAGCGGCGGAGCGATCAGCGGAGACGGGGGGTGCAACACCTTCCGGGGCACCTACACGCAGTCCGGTTCCAACGTGAAGATCTCCGGGCTCTCCTCGACGATGATGGGCTGCGAGCAGGACGTCTCGAACATGGAGGCGAAGTACCTGGCGGCGTTGCAGGCCTCCACGAAGGTCACCCGCTCCGGCAACTCCCTCGAGCTGCGTGACGACAAGGGAGCGCTGCAGGTCAACGCCGTACTCGCGGGCTGAGCCCTCAGGCGGGCTGGGCCTCCCCGGTGAGCACCTCGATACCGAGCGCTGCCGCGTCGGGCACTGGCCGCTCGGCGAGCTCTCCATCGTAGGGAGGTGGGACCAGCACCTGAGACGTCAGCATCGGATCCGGTGCGTAGGGCGGGACCTCGACGCTGTGGTGCGGGGGAGGGCCGGTCCGCTCCACGCCGAGGTCCTCGGTGAAGTACAGCGCGAGGACCCGGTCGATGAGCTCCGGTGTGAGGACACGCGCCTGGTTCTCGTAGCGGCAGATCGCGCTCGCGAGCTTGCACACGACCCCGGGCAGGTAGGCGCGCAGCTCGCCGTCGCCCTGCGAGCGCGCTGCCTGTCGGAGCCGCACCGCTGCGGCGGCCTCCAGATCGATGCCCAGCTTCCGGGTGACCCGCGACAGGATCCAGTCGAACTGCTCGTCGCTGCACGCACCGATGTAGATCTTGTTGTGGATGCGGCGGAAGAACGCCTCGTCGCCGAGCTTCGCCGGGTCGAGGTTGGTCGACAGCACCACCTTGAGCTCGAAGGGCACCTCGAACTTGCGGCCCTGCAACGTCAGGTAGTCGACCGACCGGTCGAGCGGCACGATCCAGCGGTTCAGCAGGGCGTCCGGCGTCATCGCCTGGCGGCCGAAGTCGTCGATCACCAGGATCCCGTTGTTCGCCTTCATCTGCAGCGGTGCCAGGTACACGCCGCTGTCGCGCTCGAGCTGCAGGTCGAGCATGCCGACGTGCAGCTCGCCCCCGGTGATGACCGCCGGTCGGTGACAGGCGATCCAACGCCGGTCCATGCCGGCCGGCTGGTCGTCGATCGCGTCGTGCAGCGTCGGGTCGTAGACCGAGACGATCTGGCCGTCGACCTCGACGCAGTGCGGGACCAGCACGACGTCGCCGTAGGCGCGGATGATCCGCTCCGCCACCGAGGACTTCCCGGTCCCGGGCGGTCCGTAGAGGAACATCGCACCGTCGCCGTGGATCGCCGGGCCGAGCTGGTCCAACAGGCCGTCGGACAGCACGAGGTCCGAGAAGCTCCGCTGCAGCATGTTGTGGTCGAGGTGGATCTCCGGTCGCTGGTGCCGAACGACGTCGGCGTAGAGCGCCAGCGGCACCGGCATCGGACCGCAGTAGTTGCTCTCGCGTGAGCGTTGGGTGGAGAACTGCTGGCCCGCCTCGGTCGGTCGGACGACGTACGCGCGACCGTCCATGCCGTCGTATTCGATGAGCTTGCGGTCGCGCAGCCCGTTGAGCAGCGACTCGGCGACGGTGATCGACACGTGGAGCTTGTCGGCGATCGACGTCATCGGCGATCGGCCATCGATCACGCAGCGCCGGATGACGAGGTCCTCGGCGAGCGAGCGGCTCAACCCGAGCCCTTCCGGGCTGGTGGGTGTCCGCAGGTCGGGGATGTCGTCGGGGTGCCCGGTGTCGTCGTGGTGCTGGTCGCTCATCCGTTCCCCGTGGTGCCGCGTCAGGTGGGTGCTGCTGGTGCCGTCGTGTCATCGGCACGGCGGAGGTCGGACCTGAGCCATCGCTCGCCTGGCCACGGCTGCTGCTCGGCGGGCGTCGCGGATCGCCTGGCAGCGGCTTGAATGGGCAGGTGATCGTCGCCCCCCACACCCGCGCCTACCGGCGCGGGGTCCTCGAGGCCGAGGGCTTCCCCATCGCCCGGGTCTCGGACCTCCTCGCAGAGGAGGAGACGATGGTCTGGGTGGACCTGTGCGGTCCGACGGTCGACGACCTGCACACGCTCGCAGCCGAGCTCGGGCTGCACGAGCTGGCGGTCGAGGACGCGCTCGGTGCGCACCAGCGTCCGAAGCTCGACCACTACGCCACCCACCTGTTCCTCGCCTGCCACGCGGTGTCGGTCGACGAGGAGGCCGAGAAGCTGCGGGTCAGCGAGATCGACACGTTCATCGGTGACCGGTGGGTGATCACGGTCCGCAAGGAGAACGGCTTCGACATGCAGCAGGTGATCGACCGCTGCGACCGCGTGTCGGACCTCGCCGACACCGGTGTCGCGTTCGTCGTGTACGCGATGCTCGACGTGCTGCTCGACGGCTACTTCGACACCATCGAGAGCTTCGACGCCTACTACGACAAGGTCTCCGACTCGATCTTCAGCGAGCACCCGTTGCAACAAGAGGACCAGCGGCACTGGTTCAAGATGCGCCAGGCGCTCATCCGGTTCCACCGGATCGTGTTCCCGCTCCGGGAGGCGATCAGCTCGCTCATCAGACGTGAGCACGATCTCGTCAGCCCCGGCATCCACCCCTACTACCAGGACCTGTACGACCACGTGCTGCGCATCACCGAGTCGACGGACTCGCTCCGGGACCTCGTCTCGACGATCGTCGAGACGAACCTCAGCCTCCGTGACTACCGCCAGAACCAGGTGATGAAGAAGGTGACGAGCTGGGCGGCGATCATCGCGGTGCCGACCCTCGTGACCGGCTTCTACGGGATGAACGTGCGGTTCCCGGGCATCGCCACCCAGTGGGGGACCGGCGTGGCGGTCGCTCTGATGGTGGTCACGTCGTTCGTGCTGTACGTGCAGTTCAAGTCGCGGGACTGGCTGTAGTGCCCGGGACCGGCTGTCGGCGCCGCTCCGCCGCTGCGGTCACGGGTTCGTCGCTGTTCCGAAGGTGAACCAGCACCACGGCTTCGGGCCCCTGACGTACCTGGAGGTGAGCTCGACGTCGACGAACCCTGCATCAGCGAGCATGGCCGGCGCGTCACGTGTGAGGTGGCACCCGCCGGCGAAGCGCTTCTGGAGCGGTTCGATCCGCTGCTGCCAGCGGGCGACCGACTCGTCGGGAGCGGCACCGTGCTCGAGCACGTGGACCTTCGCGCCGGGTCGGAGGACGCGTCGAAGCTCTGCGAGGGCGAGCATCGGGTCGGGGATCGTGCAGAGGGTGAACGTCGACAGCGCACCGTCGCAGCTGTCGTCGGGGAGCGGGAGGTGCTGGCCGTCGAGGCCCACCTGCTCGACAGGGACGGGGCTCGACGCGAGGCGCCGTCGGGCGATCTCACGGGCCCGCTCGGACGGTTCGACCGCCCACACCTGCGTCACGTCAGCGGGGTACACGGCCACGTTGAGCCCGCTGCCGAAGCCGATCTCCACCACGTCGCCGTGGAGACCCTCGATCGCGGCGGCGCGCCAACGCTCCATCCCCGGACTGCCGCAGGTCCAGTCGACCAGTCGGGGGAGCACGCGGTCCCCGTAGATGCCCACGTCCGGAACCCTACGACGACCTGGAGCAGCGATGGGCGTCGATCACCCGGAACGGATGACGGCCGTCGGTGCGGGTGTCCGCAAGACTCCAGGTGATGTCCAGTCCCGCGCCGGAGGAACACCGCTCGCCGGTCGACGTGCCGACGGGTTGGTCGGTCGAGAGGACCGAGGGGTTCGGCCCGTTCGTGTCGTTGGTGCACTTCCGGCGTCCGGACGGCACCACGTACGTGTGGAGCTCACGCGCGCACCGCAAGGAGCTCGGTCGGTCCGTGATCCCCGGCCGGACGTGGTGGATCGCTGTGCTCTTCTGCATCGGTTCGACCTGCTTCACCATCGGGCCCATGTCGTGGTGGGAGGAGCTGGTGGGTCCACGGTGGGTGGGGCTCACGTTCTTCATCGGATCGATCTTCTTCACCTCGGCGTCAGCGCTCTGCTTCATCGAGGCGGCCGGTGCTCCCGACCACATCGACCTCGACGACTCGAAGCGGCGAACCGGTCCGCTGCACCACGTCTCGTGGCGACCGCGGAGCATCGACTGGTGGGCGACGATCGTCCAGCTCGTGGGCACCGTGTGGTTCAACGTGATGACGTTCCTCGCCATGTCCGACAGCTGGTCGGTGCAGCAGACCAACCGACTCGTGTGGGCGCCCGACGTCGTCGGCTCGATCTGCTTCCTCGTCGCCAGCTACCTGGCCTGGGCGGAGGTCTGCCACTCGGCAGGACGCCTGCGGATCCGGAGCGTGTCGTGGTGGATCGTGGTGCTGAACCTGGCCGGGTCGGTCTTCTTCGGCCTGTCCGCCGTCGGAGCGTTCACGTCGCCGTCCACCGGCGAGGCGGTGGGTCTGCGGCTCGACGACGGGGGGACGATCCTCGGCGGGATCTGCTTCTTCGTCGCTGCAGCGCTCCTCGTGCCCGAGGCCCGGTCGAAGGTGGTGTCCTGAGGTCGACGAGTTCGTGTCGGCGGCCGGCTTCGCCTTGACTGGTCGACGTGTCCGTGACGACCGTCGAGCGACGTGACCTCCTGGTGATCGGCGGCGGCCCTGCCGGTGCCGCCGTCGCGATGCGCGCAGCTGCGGCCGGGGCATCGGTCGTGGTGTTCGAGAAGGGTCGACCGGGGCGCGACAAGATCTGCGGCGACGGGCTGACGCCACGGGCGGTCCGGGCACTCGGCGAGCTGGGTGTCGACCTCGACGACGCGCACCGCATCGACGGGCTCCGGATGGTGGCCAACCGCACCGTGCGACAGATGTCGTGGCCCGGCATCGCCCCGTTCCCGGTCCACGGCGCGGTCTGGCCCCGCCGATCCCTCGACGAGCGACTGGTGGAGCTCGCGCAGAAGGTCGGTGCCGAGGTGATGTGGCGCCACGAGGCGGTCCCCGTCCTCGCCGGGCGCGGATCGCCCGACGGCTCGGCCCGGGTCACCGGTGTCGTCTCGAAGGGACCCGACGGCATCGAACGACGCTGGGAGGCACCGCTCGTGGTGCTCGCCGCGGGAGCTCCGGGCGCAGCGGCCCGCCTCGTCGGGGCCGAGCGACGGCCCGACGAGCCGTTCGGCCTCGCGATCCGCACCTACGCAGAGTCGCCCCGTCACGCCGAGCGGTACCTCGAGGCGTGCCTGACGCTCCGGGATCGATCGGGGACGCCGGTTCCCGGCTACGGATGGATCTTCCCGGCCGGTGACGGCACCGTGAACATCGGCGTCGGCGCCCTGTCGACCATGAAGGGCTTCAAGCACCTCAACCTCAACGCGCTCCAGGACAGCTACCGGTCGCTGGTCGGTGCTGACTGGGAGCTCGGTCCGGACCTGGAGCGACCGCGGGCCTGGCGGTTGCCGATGAGCACCTTGCGGCGATCCGGCCCGGGTTGGGTCGCGGTCGGCGACGCTGCCGGGCTCGTCAACCCGATGAACGGCGAGGGGATCGACTACGCCCTCGAGTCGGGAACGCTGGCAGCGGACCTGTTCCTCGACGAGCCCGCCACCGTGCCGGGCCGCTACGACGCCGAGGTCGGTGCCCGCTTCGACGCGTTCCTGCGCACCGGCCGGCGCTTCAGCTTCCTGATCGGCCATCCCTGGATCCTGCGCAACGGGCTCCGGGTCGCGGTCGGGACGCAGAAGGTCGCGGAGATCACGCTGCAGGTGATGGGCAACCTCGTCGAACCGGACACGCCTGGAGCCGGTGGCGCCACCATGCGCGCTGCGGACCGGCTGCTTGCCGC
>JAFDWA010000095.1 GCA_018268735.1 Actinomycetota bacterium
GATGGGGTTCTTCGTCGAGGAGGACCAGCCGGTCATCTGGCGTGGCCCGATGCTGCACAAGGCCCTCGAGCAGTTCCTGACCGACGTGTACTGGGACGAGCCCGACTTCCTCGTCGTCGACCTGCCGCCCGGCACCGGCGACGTGTCGATCTCGCTCGCCCAGTACGTGCCCCGCGCCGAGCTCTACGTCGTGACCACGCCGCAGGCGGCAGCTCAGACGGTGGCGCAGCGGGCGGCGTTCATGGCGAACAAGGTCCGTCTCGACCTCAAGGGCGTGATCGAGAACATGTCGTGGTTCACCGGTGACGACGGCAAGCGCTACGAGATCTTCGGCAGCGGTGGCGGTCAGGCGCTCGCCGACAAGGTGGAGGTGCCCCTCCTGGGTCAGATCCCGCTGGTGCCGGCGCTGCGCGAGGGCGGCGACTCCGGTGCGCCGATCACGATCACCGACCCGGGGTCGGAGGCAGCGCAGGCCTTCGCCTCGATCGCAGAGCGGATCGACGTCGAGCTCGCCCCGACCCGTCGCTTCAACCCTGCGTTGAAGATCGTCTGACCGACGAGCCCGATCTCGGCACGTCTCGCCGCCTCAGGTGACATGAGGCGTTCCCGGCACCGGGTGCTTGGGAGGCGACTGTGTCGCCGGGCACACTGGAGTGCCGACGGTCTGCGAGGATGATGGCGATGGAGCGGTTGAAGGGGGCCGACGCCTCGTTCCTCTACATGGAGAACCGGGTCGTGCACATGCACGTCACGGGCGTGATGGTCCTCGATCCGTCGACGATGGCCGACGGCTACCGGTTCAGCACCTTCCGGGACCACATCGTCGACCGCCTCCACCTGATCCCGGCGTTCCGGCGGCGACTGCTGCGGGTGCCGTTCGGGATCGACCACCCGGTGTGGGTCGACGATCCGGCCTTCGACCTCGACGACCACCTGCACCGCCACCGCCTGCGTCGGCCAGGTCGACAGGAGGAGCTCGCGACCTTCGTCGGCAACTACGCCTCGCACCCGCTCGACGAGTCCCGGCCCCTGTGGGACATGGTGGTGGTGGAGGGGATCGAGGACGGCCGCGTCGCGGTCGTGTCGAAGATGCACCACGTCGCCGTCGACGGCGTCACCGGCACCGACCTCATGGCGCAGCTCGTGGACCTGTCACCGGAGACGGCGCGGCCGGAGGGCGCCGACACGCCGTTCCGCCCGCACCGGATCCCTTCGTCGCCGCGGCTGGCGGTCGAGGCGCTGGTCTCCCGTGCGTCCGATCCGTTGCGGGTGTTCCGCTCCTTCGGTCGCGCCGCAGTCGCGGTCGGACGACTCGGCCAGGCGGCGCTCGGCGAGGAGGACGGTCCGACGATGGCCCGTCCGTTCGACGCGCCCCGGACCTTCTTCAACCACTCGCTCACCGCTCGCAGATCGGTCGCGTTCGCGACGGCGCCGCTCGAGGACTGCAAGTTCGTCAAGTCGACGTTCGGGACGACGGTCAACGACGTGTTCCTCGCGGCGTGCTCGCAGGCGCTGCGGACCTACCTGTCCGCGCACGGCGAGATCCCCGATCGGCCCCTGCTCGCGAGCGTGCCGGTCTCGGTCCACGGGCACACGTCGGAGCAGGGTGCGACCAACCAGGTGTCCAACATGTTCGTGCGACTGCCGACGGACCTCGCTGACCCGGTCGACCAGCTGCGGTCGGTGCGCCTCGAGACGCGTGACGCCAAGGCGGCCCACGGCGCGATCGGCGCCGACATGATCGGCGACGTGACCGAGCTCACGCCGCCGGCGATCTTCAACCTCGCGAGCCGGCTCTACAGCAGGGCGGGTCTGGCCGAACGGCTGGCACCGATCCAGAACCTGGTCATCTCGAACGTGCCGGGACCTCCGGTGCCCCTCTACGTCGCAGGTGCCCGCCTCGAGGCCGTCTACCCGTTCGGTCCGCTGATCGAGGGTGCCGGGCTCAACATCACGGTGCTGTCGAACATGGGGAACATGGACATCGGGGTCATCGCCTGTCCTGACATCGCCCCCGACGTCGAGGACCTGGCGACGGGGATCGCCGAGGGCATCGAGGTCCTGCGCCTCGCTGCGGAGCACGAGCAGGAGCAGGAGCGGGTGAAGGGGCAGCAGCGGACATGACGACGACCGAGGTGCCGATGGACGAGGTGCCGATGGACGAGGTGCCGATGGACGAGGTGGAGCTCCCGGAGGTGCCGCCCGAGCAGGCGGCGTCGATCACGGTGCTGCGACGCTTCGAGAAGCAGCTGGCCCGCTACCCGCTGGCACGTCTCACCACGACGGTGCCCAGGACGACCCGCTGGGCGGCCGAGGCGTTGTTCACCGAGGCCGGTCGGATCCCCGGCGCGCCGCAGGTCCGGATCTCGGCGTCGCTGCTCGCGCATGTCGCCATGGACGAGGCGATCATCGCGCTCGTCCAGGGCCCGAGTCGGTTCCCCCGACGAGCCGACTACGAGCGCGTCGCCGCCGAGTTGACCGATGCCCGGGCGCTGTTCGATGCACGCGGGTGGCTCGAGGACCCGCGGAGCTACCACCTCGACCCGCCGGCGCTGGTCGAGGTGGCACGCACCCGCGGCTGGGCGTTGGGGGAGCGATACGACCGAATCCGCTGGCAGAGCGGGTTCGAGCCGCGGGTCGAGGAGCCGGGCTCGGCACGGTGGCGCTCCTTCGAGGCGAACCGGACGGCCTCCGCGTGGATCATGGAGCACCCCGGCCCGCCGAGGCCGTGGGTCGTCGCGATCCACGGGTTCGGCACCGGCGCCACGTTCGCCGACCTCATCACCTTCCGGGCGCCGCACCTCCACCACGACCTCGGCTGGAACGTCGCCGCGCTGACCCTGCCCGTGCACGGCCACCGTCGACCGTCACGGCTCGGCGGCGAGGAGTTCCTGAGCTTCGACATGATGAACACCGTCCACGCGCTCGCGCAGTCCGTGTGGGACATCCGCAGGCTCGTCAGCTGGGTCAGGACGCGTGACCCGTCGGCGGTCGCCATGTACGGCGTGTCGTTGGGGGGCTACCTGACCGCACTCCTCAGCTGCTTCGTCGAGGACCTCGATGCGGCGATCGCCGGCATCCCGGTGAGCGACCTCGCCCGGCTCTTCGCGCACCAGTCGCCGGCGCACGTCCGTGCGCGGGCGGTGCAGCACCGGATCCTCGAGGGCAACGCCGAGGTCGTGCACCGGGTCGTGTCGCCGCTGGCGATGGAGCCGCTGGTGCCGCGGGATCGCCGCTTCATCTTCGCCGGCCTCGGCGACCGGATGGCCGTCCCGACACAGGCCCATGCGCTGTGGGAGCACTGGGAGCGGCCCACCATCAGCTGGTTCCCGGGCAACCACGTCGGCTACCTCTGGTCCGCCAAGGTGTCCGGCTTCGTCGACGACGTCCTGCGGAGCGCCTGGCCCGACGTGTCGGCAGCCTGACCGGACGGAAACCACAGCGTACGGGAGCGTCCACCCCCTACACTGGCCCGTTCACCGATTCGCGCCGTGTGATCGGCGCGTCCCGACGACGGAGGTCCCGCATGAGCGCCGACCGTGAACTGATCGACGACGACGACGTCGTGGGTCCCGACCTCGCAGCGATGCGCTCCCTCCTGCTCGCTCAGCGCGACGAGTTGCTCGACGCCGTACCCGACCTCGACGCTGAGGTGTTCCGGACCCGCTCCGACGTGTCGGACGGCTCCGGTGAGACCGAGCACCTCGTCGTGGCGGAGCAGAAGGACCTGACTGCACGCGTCGACGCGCTGACCGAACGTGCGGTCGAGGAGATCGACGAGGCGCTGGCACGGATCGACGCCGGCACCTACGGCCGCTGCACCGACTGCGGGACGCCGATCCCGACCGAGCGCCTCGAGGCGGTTCCCGCGGCTGCGACGTGCCTCGATTGCCGCTCGGTCCGCGAGCGCGGCGGCGGGCTGGTCTGACGCTGCAGCTCCGTGAACTTGTAGGTGCTGGACGCTCACGTGGCGTGTGGCCGACAAGTTCCATCGGCCTCGTCGAACTTGTAGCCCCCAGTCGCCCTGGTGACCTGCGGCCCACAAGTTCGGTGGGGCCGGGTCAGGGTCAGGGGCTGGGGCTGGGGCTGGGGCTGGGGCCGGGGCCGGGGCGGTTGGGTGCCCGGGTCCCCACAGGATCGGTAGGCTGCGCCCCGATCACCACTCGACCAGGAGAGCCCCACACGTGGACGTGCGCATCGGCGTGACCTACTCCCCCCGGGAGATCGACCTGCAGCTCGGCGATGACGTGGACCGCGCTGCGCTGCGCAAGCAGGTCGACGACGTGCTCGCCGACAAGGCGCTCGTGCTGTGGCTGACCGACCGCAAGGGCAACGAGATCGGCGTGCCCTCGGCGAAGATCGCCTACATCGAGATCGGGACCGGCGCCGAGGGGCGCAGCTTCGGCTTCTCGACCTGACCCATGGCAACCGGGAGCGTCGGGCTGCTCGACCGCAAGCTGCTGTTCGTCACCGGCAAGGGCGGTGTCGGCAAGACGTCGGTCGCCTCGGCCATCGCGATGCTCGCCGCATCCCGGGGCAAGCGAACCCTGGTGTGCGAGGTCGACGCGAAGGGCAACCTCGCCGACTTCCTCGGCGTCGGACCGCTGCGCTTCCAGCCGACCGAGGCCCGCAAGCGCCTCTTCGCGATGTCGATGGACACCGAGGAGTCGCTCAAGGAGTACCTGCGGCTCAACCTGAAGATCCCGCTGCTCGCGAAGATGGGCCCGCTGGCACGGACCTTCGACTTCGTCGCCAACGCGGCACCCGGGGTGAACGAGCTGCTGACGGTGGGGAAGTTCACCTGGGAGGTGCGCGAGCGGACCTATGACCTCGTCGTCGTCGACGCCTCGGCGACCGGTCACGTGGTCGGCCAGCTCGCAGCGCCGGTCGCGATCAACGACCTGGTCAAGGTCGGCATCGTCCGCTCGCAGACCGACTGGATGATCGACATCCTCACCGATCCCGCGTCGACCGGCATCGTCGTGGTGACCGTCCCCGAGGAGATGCCGGTGACCGAGACGCTGGAGCTCATCGAGCGCGTGCAGGGCGAGACGCAGATCGACGTCGCCTCGGTCGTGGTGAACCGGGTGCTGCCCGAGCTCTTCGGCCGCTCCGAGGAGGAGATCTTCGAACGGCTCCGCGCTCCGGCCGGCGTCGCTGCGTTGGGCGACGCCCTCGGAGCGGGTGTGGAGCCGGTGCTCGACGGCGCCGAGCTCGCGGTCCGACTGCGGCGCAGTCGCGTCGCGCACCTGGAGCGGCTCCGCTCGGGGCTTCCCGAGGGCCTGCCGGTCATGTACCTGCCGTTCCTGTTCCATCGCTCCCACGGTGTCCGCGCGACCTCGCGGATCGCCGAGGCGCTCGGCGAGGAGCTCGGCTTCTGATGGCTGGCGCGAGGTCGGGAGCAAGGGAGGAGCTGGGTTCCATCGAGCAGCTGTGCTCGGCCAAGGAGATCGTGGTGTCCACCGGGTCCGGCGGCGTCGGCAAGACCACGACCGCGGCCGCGGTCGCGGCGACCGCGGCGACGCACCTGGGGGGCAAGGTGCTCGTCCTCACGATCGACCCGGCAAAGCGCCTGGCGAGCGCGCTCGGCATCGAGCGATTCGGCAACACCGAGACCCGTGTGCCCGACGAGGCGTTCCTCGACGCTGGTGTCCGGCCGGAGGGGGAGCTGTGGGCGGCGATGCTCGACACGAAGCAGAGCTGGGACGGACTCGTCCGGATGCACGCACCCGACCCGGCCACCCGGGACGCGATCCTCGCGAACCCCCTCTACCAGAACATCACCGGCAAGTTCGTCCAGAGCCACGACTACGTCGCGATGGAGCGGCTCTACGAGATCCACGCATCGGGTCGCTACGACCTGATCGTCGTCGACACCCCACCGACGCGCAACGCGGTCGACTTCCTCGATGCACCCGACCGGATGGCGGACTTCTTCTCGTCGAGGTTGCTGCGGTGGCTCATCACGCCGTACCGGTCGCGACTCGTGAGCTTCGCCTCGAAGCCCTTCTACTCGGTCGCCGACCGGATCCTCGGCACGCAGTTCCTCGAGGACATCGCCGAGTTCTTCATGCTCTTCCAGACGATGTACGACGGCTTCGTCGAACGGGCTCGGGCGGTGACGACGCTGCTGGGCGGACCCCAGACCACCTTCCTCGTGGTGTCGACGCTCGAGGTGGCTCCGGCACGCGAAGCCGAGTTCTTCCTGGAGCTGCTCACCGAGCGCGGCTACCACGTCGGGGCCCTGGTGCTGAACAAGGTGCTGCCCGACCTCTTCCTCGACCGGCCGGCGACGGCGGCGGCACGTTCGCTCGCCCACCAGTCGGCGGACATCGCCGCGGCGGTGGGTCCGGCGCTCGGCGAGCCCGCTGATCGAACCGACCGCTTGGCGACGGTGCTCCGCGAGGTCGGTCAGAGCTTCCTCGACTACCAGGTGGTGACGCGGCGCGAGGCGGAGCAGCGCTCGGAGCTTGCACAGCTCCC
>JAFDWA010000096.1 GCA_018268735.1 Actinomycetota bacterium
GGCGTCCACGCGGAGCGACGGGTAGAGGGCCGCGAGCGTCCGGGCAGATGAGCGCAGCACCTCCTCGCTCACGTCGAGGGGCACCACCTGGCGCAGCGACCCGTGCGCGGCGAGCGCGTCGATCAGCAGCGTGGTCTTGTCCGAGGTCCCCGATCCGAGCTCGACGAGGCAGCGCGGCGCGGTCAGCTCGGCGATCTCTGTCGCATGGCGTCGCAGGATCGAGCGCTCCGCCTCGGTCGGGTAGTACTCGTCGAGGTGGGTGATCTCGTCGAACAGCTTCGAGCCGGTCTCGTCGTAGAACCACACCGGGGGGATCCACGGCGGGTCGTCGCGCAGGCCCAGCGCAGTCTCCGCGGCGAGGTGCCGCGACCAGTCGGAGGGGTCGAGGTGGACGGTGACGGTGACTCGGTCCTCGGTGGCGGGGCCCGAGTCGCCGTACGGCTCGGCCGTCATGCATCGACCGCCAGGCGCAGCCCGGTGAACGGCCATCTGGCGGCCGGCGGGTAGAAGTTCCGGTAGGTGACGCGGTCGTGGCCAGGTGGGGTCGCGCAGCATCCTCCGCGGAGGACGTGCTGGTTGACCATGAACTTGCCGTTGTACTCGCCGACGGTGCCGGGCGCCGCCTGGAATCCGGGGTAGGGGAGGTACGCGCTCGCGGTCCACTGCCAGACGGCACCTCGGAACTGCAGCGGGTCCGCTCCGGTGACGGTTCCCGGTGAGCTCCCGGGCGCCCTCGGGTGCGGCGCCGGAGCCATCGCCAGGCCGGCGGTCGACACGGGGTGCTCGCGAGCGACGATCTCCCACTCGGCCTCGGTCGGCAGGCGGGCACCGGCCCAGCGGGCGAACGCGTCGGCCTCGTGGTAGCTGATGTGCACGACCGGGTCCTCGGGGCGGATCACCTGCGCCCCCGACAGGGTGAACACGCTCCGATCGTGGTCGCGGGCGTCGTGGAACGGGTCCTCGGCGCGGTCGGTGGATCGGCGGCCCTCACGTGCCCAGTAGAGCGGCGCCTCCCAGCCCTGTGAGCCGACCAGCGCCCAGCCGTCGCTGAGCCAGAGCTCGGGTCGCCGGTAGCCGCCGTCGTCGATGAACGCCATCCACTCGCCGTTGGTCACGAGTCGTTCGGACAGCGCGAACGGTGGCACGTAGACGTCGTGTCGGGGCGACTCGTTGTCGAAGGAGAATCCGTCGCTCCCGGCGCCGATCTCGACCAACCCGCCGTCGTGGGCGATCCATGCCTCGTTCGTCCGCCCGTTTCGGACCACCGGGACGGCACCGGACCGCAGCTCGACGCCGACGGGATCCGGCGGTGGCACCTCGCGGTACGGAGGGTGCATCGGGTTCTGGAACAGGAGGTGCTTGGCGTCCATGAGGAGCAGCTCCTGGTGCTGCTGCTCGTGGTGCAGCCCCAGCTCCACGAGCTCCGAGACCCCGGGAGCAGGCTGGTGCTCCAGCTGGTCGAGCAGGTGCAGCATCGACTCGTCGACCGCTCGTCGGTACACGGCGATCTCCGCCACGGTCGGCCGTGTCAGCATCCCGCGGTGCGGGCGGGGCTGACGGGCGCCGACGGCCTCGTAGTAGCTGTTGAACAGGAATCGGTGATGGGGGTCGAACACCTCGTAGCCCGACACGTGCGGACCGAGTACGAGCTCCTCGAAGAACCAGGTGGTGTGCGCCCGGTGCCACTTCGTCGGGCTCGCGTCGGGCATCGACTGCACGACCTGGTCCTCTGCTCCGAGTGGCGCGGCGAGGGCCTCGGTCCGCTGGCGGACCTCGCAGTAGTCGTCCCGTCTTCCCTCCATGTGCGCCAGCCTGCCACGCTGTGGCGATGTCGAGCCCGGCACCCTCGTCGAGCGCGAGGGGGACCGGCCTCGGTGCTGCATCGTCGCTGCCGGTGATGCTGGCGGCGATGTCCCTCGGCGCCGGCGTCGGAGTGATCTTCCCGCTCCTCGCCGCCTTCCAGGACACCTACGGGTTCTCCGCCGGGGGCCTCGGCCTGCTCAGCGCCGCGGTGTTCGTCTCGGCGCTCGTGTCGGGGCTGTTCCTCGCGGGGCTCGCGGATCGCGGCCACGCCCGTCGCCTGCTCGTCGTCGGCGTCGCCATGTCGGCTGTGGGTCTGCTGTGGTTCGCTGCCGGCACAGCGCTGTGGCAGTTCGTCGGGGCGCGGTTCCTCGAAGGGCTCGGATACGGGCTGTTCCTGCCGGCGGCCCGCAAGATCGTGACCACCGGCGATCCGGCGCACGCGGGTGTCCGCCTCGGTCGGCTGACCAGCGCCGAGCTCGGCGGGTTCCTCGCCGGCCCGGTGATCGGCGCGCTGCTGAGCGCGGCGCTGTTCCTGTCGGCTCCGCTGCTGCTGATCGGCGTCGTGCAGGCCGGCTTCGCCGCGTGGCTGGTCGTGGCGCCGCTGCCCGAGGTCGCGGTCGACCTCCGACGGCGATCGGTGTTCACGCCGTTCCGGATGCTGGGTCGTCCGGCGGTGTCCGGTGCAGCGCTGCTGTCGCTCACGATCTTCCTGCCGATCGGCGCGTACGACGCGCTGTGGGCCCGCTACATGACCGACCGTGGTGCGTCGACGTTGTTCATCGGGATCGGCCTGTCGCTGTACTCGGTGCCGATCGTCCTGTTCGCTCCGACCGGTGGTCGGCTCGCCGATCGGTTCGGTCCGGTGCGGGCGAGCGTGTACGCGATCTGCCTCATCATCCCGGCGACCGTCGGGTACGGGTTGTTCTCGGCGCCGCTCTTGATCACGGCGATCGGCCTGTTCGAGTCGTTGCCGCAGTCGGTTGCGACCCCGGCGGTGCAGACGGCGATGCTGCGGGCGTGTCGGCCCGAGGAGGTCGCCGCGGGTCAGGGCGTGTCGCACGCCGTGAACCAGATCGGCGGCGGTTCCGCCGCGCTGCTCGGCCCGATCGTCTACGAGGCGTTCGGTCCGGAGGTCCTCTTCGGCGCACTGGCCGCCACGATGTGCGTCCTGTTCGTGCTGGGGCTCGTCCTGCACCGCCGAGGTGGTGGCGAGGCGATCGTCGTGCTGGAGTGATCGTCGTTCTGGAGTGATGGTCGTTCTGGAGTGATGGTCGTTCTGGAGTGATCGTCGTTCTGAGGTTCGTGTGTGAGATCGACCGCTGGGGGGTCCATCTCGCACACGAACGCCGGGATCTCGCATTCGGGGCCGCCACGCGGTGAGGGGGTCCCTGAGCACCAGCGGAGTCCTGCGGGGATCCTCAGAGGAGGGCGAGCACCTCACGGGCCGCCTGCTCTCCCGAGCGCACGGCCCCTTCCATGTAGCCGTTCCACACCGGGGCGCACTCGGCGCCGGCCCAGTGGATCGGCCCGATCGGTGCCCGGAGCGCTTGACCGAAGCCGGTCCACACGCCGGGCGTGAAGTGTGCGCCGTAGCACCCGCGGCTGTGGGGCTCGGCCATCCAGTCACGTTCGATGTACTCGACCGGGTGCAGCGCCTTGGTCCCGAAGTAGCGGGCGAAGCACGCCACGGTCGCATCCATGCGCTCGGAGTGGCTCCGTCGAGCGAAGGCCCGACCGTCGGCCCCCTCCATGAACCCGACGAGGATGCCCGGGTCGCCGTCGGGCGGCGAGTTGTCGAACACGACCTTGACGGGGCCCTCGTCGGAGGCGGCCTGGCCGTTCAGCCCGTCGGCCCGCCAGAACGGCTCGTCGTAGACCGCGTAGACCTTGATCACGCTGCCTGCCGGCAACCGCTGGGTGAGCTGGTCGCGCCAGCTCGGCAGCGCCGGTGCGTAGTCGATGCGCCCCGCGAGCGTCGGGGGCAGCGTGACGATGACCCGCCGGGCGGTGAAGGCCTCGCCGTCGCCGCCGTCACCTGCTGTGGTGCGAACGACCACCCCGGTGTCCTCGCCGTGCTCGATCCGCCGCACGGGCACCCCCAACCGGACCCGGTCGCCGAGGCCAGCGGCGAGTCGCTCGCTGATCAGCCAGGTGCCACCGACGACGCGATCCTGCTGGGCGCCCCGATCGGTCGACAGCAGCGTCTCGAGCCCGGATCCGGACCTCGCGTAGAAGAGCGCGTGGAGCATCGACAGGTCGCTCGACTGCGTCGAGAACACGGCCTCGGTCGCGACCCGGAAGTACTCGCGCCCGAGGGGTGTGCGCAGGTTGCGCCTGATCCACGACTCGAAGGTCTCGCCGTCGAGGTCGAGCGCGTCGGGTCCCTGCCACGGCGCCTCGAGGTCGACGCGGCTCGCCAGGCGGTCGAAGCGTGCGAGTCCCTGCGCGAGGTCCGCGAGGGTGAACGGTCCCAGGCGTGGCGTCGCCCCGCGGTGCGACGCGACCCGCATCTGACGCCCGCCCAGTCGGATCACGATCTCGCCGGTGTTGTAGGTCGGGAACGTCTCGAGGCCGAGCTCGTCGATCAGCTCGTACATCCGGTTCTGGGTCGGCCCGACCCACTGGCCGCCGAGCTCGATCGGTGTGCCGCCGGCGGTGTGGCCCCGCTCGGTCCGCCCGCCGACGCGGTCTCGGGCCTCGACGACGGTGACCTCCACGCCTGCGTCTGCGAGCAGCCGAGCAGCGCACAGCCCTGCGAGGCCCGCTCCGACGACCACCACGCCCGTCCCCTGCGCCATCGTCACGTCTCCCTCGACCCCGCGGGTGCAGGCTGCGGGCCTGATTCCATCGCCGGCCGGTAGCGCGCCGAGCCGGCCTCCGGACCCCGTGGGATGCCCGCAGCGTCGTCGCGTCGGACCCAGTGGCGCCGCACGAACCGTGGTCGGTGCTCGGGCTGGGCGGCACCGACGACGTCGGCAGCCCACCGCGCCTGCAGACGGTCCGCCTCATCGAAGGCCTCGGCGCTGCCCGGCGGGCCGGCCAGCCAGCGGGACTCGACGGCATCACGTTCGGCGCTGAAGCGGGGCAGCAGCGCTTGCGGGTCGAGCAACGCCGCACGGTGCAGCACCTCGTGGCGCCACCACAGCGTCGAGCGGTCGAACCGATCGGTCGGGTGCGGTCCGAGCTCGACGGGCTCCTCGACCCGGACCGGCTTGAAGATCGACGTGCACGGCGCAGAGGTCGCGGTCGCCCAGTGCAGCGGTGCGTCACGGTCGCGCAGGTCCGACACCCACGACGCGACCGTCTGGGTCGCGGTCACGAACCCTCCGGCGTGTGCGCACGGCGCGTCGAGCGCGCCGTTGATCGGCGACCAGCGGGGCAGGCCGCCAGGTCCGTGGTCACGCGACGCCGCCATCATGTCGGCGACAGCCCGGTGCTCCGGCGATTCGAGCACCGCAGCCGCGGCCGCCTCGGTGCGTGCCCGGCGTGTCGCGCAGGCAGCGATCCGTCCCCGCAGCGGATCCGCGTGCGCTGCGGCGAAGGCGGGGATCGTCAGCCCGTTCGAGATGCTGCGCCCGCCCAGGCCGACCCGCTCGGTGGCGTGGGTGCGTCCGGCGGTCTCCACCACGATCGCGCCCTCGGGGTCGGCGACGATGAAGCTGTTGTCGTAGGTGAACGTCGGATGCTCGCGGCTGCAGGGACCGGACTGGCCGTGCGCCTCGAGCAGGGTGACGATCACCTCGACGGCCTCGGCGGCGGAGTCGGAGCGCTCGAGTGCGAGCCGCACCAGATCCATGCCCAACAGGCCGGGCCGGTCCTCGCCGTGGCGTCGACGGCGCTGCAGCTCCCTGGTGAACACCGCCTCGTTGCCGATGACCACGCCACGCGAGTTGGCGCCCATCTCGGCGCCGAACATCCACCACGGTCGCGACAGCAGCACCGCGTGGGTGTGGGCGACCTGGGGGATCTCGATCCAGGTGCAGCGCACCGTGGTCGGGCCGTCGGGGGTGTCGACGACGTGGTCCCGGGCAGGGATCCAGTCGAGGAACTGCGCCTCGTTCGCGTCGCGGTCGCTGTTCTTCGCGAACAGCACGCCGTCGTCGGTGACGCTCACGAACGTGTCGCACATCGGTGTCGACCATACGCCTCGCGTGCACCGTCGAGCGGTGGCGACCGCACGGTGACATCGTGTCGGCGGTGCCCCCGCTGTTCCGGACCGTCGACCTGCGTGACCAGCCGCTCGGCCAGGTCGTCGCCGGGCTGACCCTCACCGCGATCGCGGTGCCGGAGGTGCTCGGGTTCGCCCGAATCGCGGGGATGCCCGTGGCGACCGGGCTCACGACGATGATCCTCCCGGCGGTGGCGTTCGTCGCGTTCTGCTCGTCGCGTCGTCTCGTCGTCGGAGCGGACTCGGCGACCGCCGCGATCCTCGCGGCCGGCCTCGCGGGGACGGCGGTCGCCGGGTCGGCGCACTACGTGCGCCTCGCCGGTGTCGTCGCGCTGGCGACCGGCGTGGTGCTCGTCGTCGCCCGCCTGCTGCGCCTCGGGTTCCTCGCCGACTTCCTGTCGCGGACGGTGCTGATCGGGTTCCTCGCGGGCGTCGGCATCCAGGTGTCGGCGCGTCAGCTGCCCGACATGCTCGGCATCGTGGTCCAC
>JAFDWA010000097.1 GCA_018268735.1 Actinomycetota bacterium
GACCGCCAGGAGCAGCGCGAGGAAGCCGATGATCCGCACCGACGTCGGTGCGGTGAGCGGCGTCCTGCGCGCTGCTGCGGTCGCCGGAGCGGCTGTGGCCGGCGGCGTGTGTTCGGAGGACATGGTGGGCGGTCCGCTCAGCTCTCGTTGAGCTGGTAGCCGGCGTCTGCGACCGCAGCAGCGACGAGCTCGTCGTCGACCGGCTCGTCGCTCGTGACGGTCATGCGTCCGGAGTCGAGGTCGACGTCGACCCCGGTGACGCCCGGAACCTCCGACACCTCTTCGGTGACCGACATCACGCAGTGGTTGCAGGTCATGCCGCTGACGGTGAAGTTGCGTGTGGTGCTCATGGTGGTGCTCCCGTGGTAGATACCCGCTGGGGGTATGGTGAGCATATACCCATCAGGGGTATCCTCGTCAAGGGTGCTCTGCTCGAGCGCCGCCACAGCGACGGGCCGCACCAGGATCCCCGCAACGACGAACCCTCCAGGAGGAACGATGGCCGAACGTGGCTACAGCGCGACGAAGGACCAGTTGCTGGCACGTCTGTCGCGCATCGAAGGCCAGGTCCGTGGCGTGAAGGGGATGGTCGACGAGGATCGCTACTGCATCGACGTGCTCACCCAGATCAGCGCCATCCAGGCGGCGCTCGACAAGGTGGCGCTCGGTCTCCTCGACGGCCATGCCCGGCACTGCCTCGTCGGGGGTCACGGCGGGCCGTCCGACCCGGCGGCGCAGGCCGATGAGCTCATGGCGGCCGTCGGTCGGCTCATGTCCCGATGACCCGTCATGGTGCTCCAGACGACCCCGACGACGGGGGTCCTGTCGACCGCCGGCCCTCCTGGGCGCAGCTCACAGCTCTGATCGCAGCGTTCGCCCGGTACGCCGATGCTGACGGTGGTCACGACCCGGCCGCGTCCACGTCCGGGCATCTCTGCGACGCGTCGGTGACGAACTCGTGTTGGACGGCGTGCTCGTCGGCATCGACAGCGAGACGTGGGGCACCTCGTCGAGGCGGCGCCGAACCGGCTGTGGCGCAAGCGGCGCCGCGACTGCGACACGTCACCGGACCTGGCGATGCCGTCGCGCGACGAGTTGCGTGCCCAGGCGATCGTGGAGGTCTTCCGCCGCGGACGTGCCGCTGATCCATCCACTGCGAGAGCGACCGTGACGGAGATGAACTGCGTCCTCGACGCGGACCATGTCGACGAGCTCGACCCGATCCTTGTTGCCGTGCTCGACCCGGCCCACGGCCACACCGGTGACTGCCTCGACGGTGGTCACCGCCGGGGGCGACGCACTGGTGTCGATGGCTCGATCGGTGCTCCGGTCACCCGGACCGGCAGCCGGCAGGTGTGGTTCACACCGTCGCACTGGGAGCTGCTGGTCTGCAACGCCGACATCTCCGAGGTGCTCCTCGACCGCCTCGGCGAACCGATCGCGGTGCGGAACAGGGTCCGCTTCCCGAACCGGGCCATGCGCCGTACGCTCGACGCCGATCACGGCGACACCGTCACGAGCAACCTGACGTCCGTGTGTGAGAACGACCGCTGAGGAGTCCATCTCGCACACGAACCCCACCAACCTCACAAGTCGGTAGTACGACCCCTCAGAAACGCTCTGCCACAGGAAGCATCACTCCCGGTGCGCCACCGAGCGACGGAAGGTCTACTCCTGCGCCGTGTCGATCAGGAACGCTTCGACCTCGCGGACGGCTTCAAGGAAGCTCGGCATGTCGTCCTGGCCTGTCGCCAGCAGGATCGAAGTGCTGATCTGCCAGTAGCCGTGCACGATCCGGTTCCGCAACGCGGTTGCCGCCCGCCACTGGACCTGCGGGAACCTCGACCGCAGGGCCTCATCGAGCTGACCCGAGGCTTCTCCCAACACGGTGAAGCTCCACAGCAACGCTTCCCGGCGATCCCGGTCCTGGTCAAGCGATGCGACCGTGGCGCCGGACGTCAACGACACGATCCGTTCAGCTGCATCGATGATCTCAGCAACGAGCAGCACCTCACGCTGCATAGAGGACCTCGGCTTCGGCGAACACTGCGTCTCGGATCAGGCGATGAACCGAATCTCTCGGCAACAGGTCGACAGGGCGATCGAAGATCCCTGCCAACTCGGCTTCGAGGTCGAACAGGGCGAACCCAAGCCGGGCATCCGGTTCGAGCACGAACAACAGGTCGATGTCGCTGGCGGGCCCCGCGTCACCTCGGGCGACCGAGCCGAAGACCGACAACTCCGACACCCCGTACCTCGCGCACACCTCGGCGAGCTGATCGGGGTCGATCTCGTGCCCCTGAGGAGTCAGCGTCCGAGCGGTCGTCATCGCAACATTCTCGCACCGCCGGCCGAGAACCGTGCCGAGAAACCCCGGCCAGCCACGGAGCAACAGACACGACTGACGAACCTGAGGCCCGTGTGTGAGAACGACTGTTGAGGGGTCCATCTCACACACGAACCCCACCCAACCTGTCCCTGCTGTGTCGACAGCACCACGGGATCGTCCACCGCACCGGCAGGACCCCGAACCGCCGGTACGCCCACGACCGACTCGCCACCAACGCCGCGACGCGTGCACGCCCGCGTGCACGGCGGTTCAGCCGGTTGGTCCGTCGATCAGTCCGGCGACCTCGTCGGACACGGCAACTGCGCCGGTCCGCAACAGCTCACGGTTGGCGGCCCGATCCTCCGGCGCGTAGCGGTAGTTCGCCATCACCCCGTAGGAGCGCCCGAGGCCGCGATCCGATCGGTCCGCGTCGAGGTTGACGCGCCAGAGGCGGGCGCCGTTGCCGAGGTGGAAGCGAGCGACGGCGTCGATCGGCCGGCCGTCCTCGCCGAGGGTGCTCAGGTAGCGCGCAGCGGTCGCGGCGAGCCCGATCCCTCCAGCCGGGTCGTCGCGGTCCGGCGTCCGGCCCGTGATCCAGCGTCGCAGCCCGGGGATCGGTGACAGCGTGACGAACGTGCGCAGGGCGGGCAGCTCGTCACGCAGCAACCTGACCGAGCCGTCGATGAGGTCTCGCCCACCGGGGCCTCTGGATGCCTGCGGCCGATCCGAGTCGTCGTCGACGTTCCAGATCGACCAGAACACAGCAGTGTCCGCCTGCTCGGGCTGCATGGGCGGCCGGTCGTCGATCAGCTCCTCGAGCGAGCAGGGCACGTCCCGGGTGAGGGCCACCCACACCACGGTCCTCGGACGGTCCGCTGCAGCAGGGTCGATCAGCTCGTAGACGCGGCGGTCGACGTCGGTGCGGTCGAGCAGCGATCGGTCGAACGTGGCGTCGTCGTCGGCTCCGTCGACGGGGTTCACGGGCTCGCGGCGCAGCAGCCAGGCAAGTCGGCCGCGGTCCACGATGCGTCGGACCTCCGCCTCGGCATCCCGCGCGCCGTCGGATCGGGTTGATGGCTGCTGCGTTGATGGCTGCTGCACCGCCGCGTGACCTCCTCTCGTCCACCCTGGACGGGTTCTCATCGGAGCAGCACGCGAGGCCGGGAGCAACATGGGGCCGGGTACCCTTCGCAGCGTGCGTACCCACCTGCGGCTCGGTCGACTGCTGGGCGTCCCCATCGGGATCAACTGGGGCGTCCTGCTCGTCAGCGTGCTGCTCGCGATCAGCCTCGCCCGGGTGTCCCTCCCGAGCATCGCGCCGCGGTATCCGTCGAGCGCCTACTGGTTCGGTGCGGTGCTCGGCGTGGTCGGGTTCCTGGTGTCGCTGGTCGGTCACGAGCTCGGCCACAGCTACGTCGCCAAGCGCAACGGCGTCCACGTGGTGGAGATCACCCTCTGGTTGTTCGGTGGCGTCGCGAAGCTCGAGGGCGACGCGGACGACGCGGGCGCGGAGTTCCGCATCGCGGCGGCCGGCCCCGCGATGAGCTTCGTGATGTCAGGTGTCGCGGCAGGGTGCGCGTGGTGCATCGACGCGCTCGACGGATCGAGAGTCCTCGTCGGACTGCTGGTGTGGTTGACCGCCATCAACATCGTGCTCGCCGTGTCGAACCTCCTGCCCGCGTTCCCGCTCGACGGCGGACGGATGCTCCGAGCGGTGCTGTGGCGGCGATCCGGCCGCAAGCGGAAGGCGACCCGCGCTGCGTCGCTCATCGGCCAGGTCCTCGCCGCGATCATGACCGCGGGGGCGATCGGCCTGCTGATCTGGGGGGATCGCTGGAGCGGAGCGTGGATCCTCGCGCTCGGGCTGTTCCTCTTCGTTGCTGCACGATCGCAGTGGCAGGACGCGGCCGACCGCCCGGAGCTGCTCGATCACCCGGTCGGGGAGCTCCAGCGGGCGCTGCCGGCAGCGCTCGCACCGCAGTTGCCGGTCCGGGAGCTCGAACGTGTCTTCGACGCCCACCCTCGCGCCGTGCTCGTCCCGGTGCTCGACGATCGCGGCGCTGTCGGCTCGCTGGTCACGCGCGAGTCGGTGCAGCGCATCCCGCCCGCGCACAGGGGAGCCGTGCCGATCCGGTCGCTGTCGGAGCCGATCATGGCTCTGCCACGGGTGCATCCCGACGAGACGGTCAAGAGCGTCGTCGGGCGTCTCGGTCGCGGGCGGTCGTGGTGGGCGCTCGTGGCCGATGGGCACGGTGTCGAAGGCGTGCTGTGCTCCGAGGACGTCGACGAGGTCCTCGACGTCGCGATGTCCTGACCCACACCCTGCAGGACTGCTCGATCCGTGATGCGCCCCGGTAGCGTGGCCGGCGTGTGGCTGCGTCCGATGCTGTCCGCGCTGGTACGGCAGCGCCGGCGGCTCGTTCTGGCCACCGTGGCGATCGCCTTGTCGGTCGGGTACCTCGCCGGCTCGCTCAACCTGCTCGACCGGGTCGGGCACGGCCTCGACGCGCTGGCCGGCGCCGGCGACGGTCGCGCCGACCTCGTCGTCGAGGGCGGCGTGGCCTACGAGTCGCCGATGGAGCAGGTCCGACGCCTGGTCCCGTCGTCGATCGAGAGCGTCGTCGCGTCGGTCCCGGGCGTCGCAGCGGTCTCGTCGCGCATCGAGGACACCGCCCCGATCGTCGGACCCGACGGCACCACGCTCGTGCGCCTCGGGCTCTCCGAGCAGCCGATCGGCGCGAACTTCCCGTCGGATCCCCGGCTGTCGTCGTACCGGTTCGTCGCCGGTGGGCCGCCCGCTGCGGCTGACGAGGTGGCGATCGACGAGCGCTCGGCCCACAGCGGCGGTGTGACCCTCGGCGACCGGGTCGCCGTCGTCGGTCGCGCCGGAGCAGCGCCGTACCGGGTCGTGGGGGTCGTCGGCACCGCCGGCGGCGGACTGCCTCCCGGGTCGAGCCTGGCGCTTCTGAGGACCGACGAGGCACGGCGCCGCTTCGATCGCCCGACGGACGACAACACGATCGGCATCCTGGTGCAACCAGGCGCCGATGCCGAGAAGGTCGCAGAAGCGATCCGAGCGATCCTGCCGGCGGGCATCGACGTGGTCGATGGAGCGACTGCTGCACAGCACCGCCAGGAGAGCCTCGATCGAAGCTTCACGCTCGTGCGGAGCCTCATCCTCGGCTTCGCAGTGCTCGCGCTCGTCGTCGGGATGGTCACGGTCGGCAACTCGCTGGGGTTGCTCTACTCGGAACGTCGGAGGACCTTTGCCGGTCTCCGTCTCGTCGGTGCCAGGCGCCGACAGCTGCTGGGTGCAGCGCTCGTCGAAGCCGCGCTGCTCGCCGTGCTGGCGTCGCTCGTCGGTGCGCCCCTCGGGATCCTGCTCGGCGGCCTGATCGAGCGCGCCCTCGGCGCTCTCGGCACCTCGGTGCCCGTCGCCGGGTCGAGCGTGTCGTGGAGCGCGCTGGCCTGGGCGGTGCTGGTCGGCACGGCCGCGACCGTGGTCGCAGCGGTCGTCCCCGCGTTCCGTGCATGTCGGGTGCCGCCGATCGACGCGGTCGTCGAGGGTGGCCCGCACCGTCGGCGCTCCCTCGTGCGTTCGGCGGTCACCATCGGGATCGTCGGTGGGGTGGCCGGACTCGTCGCCGGCGTCGTGGCATCCCGTGGCGACGGCGATCCGCTCCTCGCCGCCGCGATCGTCGCTGCGGCGGTCGCAGTCGTCGGGTTCGTCCCGCTGGCGCTGTCGGGACTCGTGTCGGGGGTGATACGACTCCTGCCGCTGCATCCGCAGACCCTGCGCACGATCGCTGCACGCGACGTGACCCGCAACCGCTCCCGGACCGCAGCGACGACGGCCGCGCTCATCCTCGCGACCGCGGTCGTCGCCGGGCTCGCTGTCTTCCTCGCATCCTTCTCCGCGTCGGTGGACCAGCAGGTGCGCCACCTCGTGACCGCCGACCTGGTGGTCGACTCCGGGACGTTCACCAAGGGCGGGCTCCCCGACGACCTGGTCGAGAAGCTGTCGACGCTGCCGGTGGTGTCCGCGGCGAGCGGCTGGGAGATCGGCCGGGGCTTCGTCGGATCGACACCCGTCCGGATGACCGGGATCGACCTCGAGCGCTTC
>JAFDWA010000098.1 GCA_018268735.1 Actinomycetota bacterium
CACCCACCGGGCGGAGGCGTACTCGACCGGGAGCCGCAAGCCCCACGTGGCGTACACGACCGATGTCGACGCCGACCTCTCCCGCCGCGACTTCACCGTGAACGCCATGGCACTCGACGTCACCGCCGACGACCCGTCGCTGATCGACCCGTTCGGGGGGTTGTCGGACCTCGCTGCCGGGATCCTGCGCACGCCGCTCGAACCCGAGGTCTCCTTCAGCGACGATCCGCTCCGGATGCTGCGCGCCGCGAGGTTCCTGTCCCGCTACGGGCTGACGCCGACCGAGGAGCTGACCGCTGCGGTCGTGCGAGGAGCGGAGCGACTCGAGATCGTCAGCGCCGAGCGCATCCGAGACGAGCTGTGCAAGCTCGTCATGGTGCCGGACCCGTCGGCCGGCCTCTGGTTCGTCCACGACACGGGGCTCGCCGCCATGTTCCTGCCGGAGCTCCCGGCGATGCGGTTGGAGCAGGATCCGATCCATCGCCACAAGGACGTGCTCAGCCACACGATCGCGGTCGTCGCCAAGTCGCGACGAGAGCTGCGGATCCGCCTCGCTGCGCTGTTCCACGACGTCGGCAAGCCGAAGACGAGATCCATCGGCGGCAAGGGCGTCTCGTTCCACCACCACGAGGTGGTCGGTGCGCGGATGACGCGGGACCGCATGAAGGCGCTGCGGTTCAGCAACGAGATGGTCGACGACGTCACGAAGCTGGTGTACCTGCACCTCCGGTTCCACACCTACCAGATGGGGTGGAGCGATTCGGCGGTGCGACGGTTCGTCCGCGACGCGGGGCCGCTGCTGTCGGAGCTCGTCGCGCTGACCCGGGCGGACTGCACGACCCGGAACCGTCGTCGGGCCGAGGCGCTCGATCGCCGGATCGACGACCTCGAGGCCCGCATCGAACGCCTCCGCGAGACCGAGGAGCTGGCCGCGATCCGACCCGACATGGACGGCCAGCAGGTCATGGCGCACCTCGGCATCGGTCCCGGACCCGAGGTCGGACAGGCGTTGGCGCACCTGCTGGAGCTGCGCCTCGACCAGGGTCCGATGAGCGACGCCGACGCCCGTGCGGCACTCGACCGGTGGTGGGCGGCCCGGTCGGCGACAGCAGAGGCGACCTGACCGGGGCTCCTCGTCGGCCGGCCGCCGAGCGGCCCGGTGCCACGTCGGGCGGGAGGGCTCAGATCCCGAGCTTGCGCGCCCGGACGACCACGGTCGGCGGGACCCACTCCACGAGCGTGGAGGTGTGGATGGCAGCGCCGTCGCCGACGGGCTCGGGTTCGAGGAGGGCGTCGACCTGGAAGTTCGATCGGCTCAACGTGGTGAACACGTCGCCGATCTGGTGCACGTGGGTCACACCCTCGTCGCCGGCCGCGCGCCAGGCCAACGGCGAGGTGCTCCAGGCCGTGCGGGTCAGGTAGGGCGAGGGCTGCTCGGGGTCGTCGTCCAGCATGGTGGCGAACGGGTGGGGCAGTGACAGCAGGATGGCGCTGCCGGGGGTGAGCACCCGGTGGACCTGGCGGAACACGCGCCCGAGGTCCTGCACCCCGGAGAGGGAGTAGACGGCCACGACCAGGTCGACGCTGTCGGCCCGGACGAAGGCGAGGTCCGCGAGGTCGCTGTGGTGGAGCTCGAGGCGCACCTCGGCCACCTCGGCGGCAGCGCGTGCCTGCGCGAGGCGGGTCGTGGAGGCCTCGACGGCCGTGACGCGTGCACCGCGTCGCGCGAGGGCGATGGATGCGGCGCCGGCGCCGCATCCGAGGTCGAGGACCCGCTTGCCCTCGACGGGACCGACGAGGCGGTCCAGCGCAGCGTCGTCGAGGCCCGGTCCGAGGCGGATCACCTTCGGTGCCCCCTCCGAGCCGTGGGGGAAGCTGGCCGGGGGCAGGCGGTGCGCCGCTGCATCGCCTCGGACCAGCGCGGGGCGCGACGCGAGGTTCCCAGCCGAGGGGTGGCGCGGTCGACCGCTCGCGGTAGCAGAGGTGCCCATCGCTGCCAGTCTGGCGGAGCGGACGCGGCCGTTCGTGGACCTGCGGTGATCGGCCCGGACGATCACCGCAGCGGGGAGGTGAACCGGCGGCGCCGCTGTAGCCTCGGTCGACGTGCCGTTCCTCGCCCCGGAATCGGAAGGACGCCCCGGGACCACACCCGGTTCGGTCGACTACCGGTTCGCGCGTCGGCGGCTCCTGCACCGGTTCCGGGCCGGCGAGCTGGACCGTGGTGACGTGTGCGACGCACAGACCGAGCTGCTCCGTGTCGGCCGCAACTGCGCGCAGCGCGCGCGACACGACTGCCCGGTGTGCGGCGAGCACGAGCTGCGACTGGCCCGGTTCGTGTTCGGCCCCCGGATGCCACCCGGTGGTCGTGTCGTCGCGAACCGCTCCGAGCTTCGTCGGCTGGGGGAGCGGTTCGCCGGGCTGCGCTGCTACACCGTCGAGGTGTGCCTCGCGTGTCGATGGAACCACCTGCTCGACATCACTCCGGTGGGTGCTGCGACCGGCGGCGGCTGAATCGCACCGGCGTCGACTGCGCCGGTCCTCAGGAGCGCGTCGTCCGCGGCGCACCGTTCCGAGGCAGACTGTCTGACGCCCGGGTCCCGGACCGGGCACCCGCCCATGCCTGTCGACTCGACTCCGCCGCCCCGACGTCCACGTCCACGTCCCGGTTCCGGTGAGGAGGCACCTGCTGCACCTCAGCGTCGCCGGGGCTTCCTGTGGCGGTGGCGCCGCTTCGCCTACGCGGCGCTCGTCCTCGGGATCGTCGCGATCGGCGGGGTCTGGGTGGCGCTCAACACCGTGCGGCTGCCACCTGCCAAGCGTCCGGTCCAGACGTCGTTCGTCTGCGCGATCGACGTGCCTGCGGGCAGGTGCGGGTTCGACAACGCGATGGCCCGGTTGTCGACGAGCGAGGAGCGCGTCGTCGTCGGCTACGACGACCTCCCACCGGTGCTGGTCCAGGCGGTGCTCTCGGCGGAGGACCGCAAGTTCTTCGACCACAACGGAGTCGACCCCGCCGGCATCGGTCGCGCGGTCCTGCAGGACCTGTTCGGGAGCTCCCGCTCGCAGCAGGGAGGTTCCACGATCACCCAGCAGTACGTGAAGAGCGTGTACCTGACCTCGGAGCGGACCTTCTCCCGAAAGCTCAAGGAGGCGGTGCTCGCGGTCAAGCTGGAGCAGACCTTCGACAAGCGGGAGATCCTGACCCGGTACCTGAACGAGGTGTACTTCGGGCGGGGGGCCTACGGCGTCGAGGCCGCGTCGCGCACGTACTTCGGGGTCGGGGTGAAGGACCTGACGCTGCCCCAGGCGGCCTACCTCGCCGGGTTGATCCGTGCCCCGGAGCGCGCTGATGCAACCCGGGACCCGAGCGAGGCGACGCGGCGACGCCACACGGTGCTGCGCGCGATGGTCGAGGAGCACTACATCACCGCCGACCAGGCGAAGCTCGCCGACGCGGTGCCGTGGAACCCGACCGACACCGCACCCGACGGGACGAAGCGCCAGGTCACGATCCTGCCCCGCGTCGAGGCGAGGTCGGACTTCGGCGACATCAAGTACGGATCGCTCGGTTCGAAGTTCTGGGTCGAGTGGATCCGCCAGCAGCTGCGCGACCGGTTCGGTCCAGGAGCCGAGACCCGAGGCCTGCGCGTCTACACGTCGTTCGACCCGAAGCTGCAGCGCTACGCCGTCGACGCGGTGAACTCGACGTTGAACCAGTCCGACGGGCCCGTCGGCTCCCTCGTAGCGGTCGACAAGGAGGGCAGGATCCGGGCGATGGTCGGTGGGCGTGACTACGACGCCGACCAGGTCAACCTGGCGCTGGGTCGCTACGGCGGCGGTTCGGGCCGTCCACCGGGATCGACGTTCAAGCCCTTCGCTCTCGCGGCGTTCGTGGAGGACGGCTACTCGGTGCAGTCGAGGTTCCGGGCGCCGCCGACGACGCAGTTCCCGGGCGTCTACGGCGACGTGCCCGGCAAGCTGTGGCAGCCGAAGAACTACGACCGTGCCGATCACGGAGTGCAGTCCGTCGAAGAGGCGACCTGGGACTCGACGAACACCGTCTACGCGGGCATCGTCGACACGATCACCCCCAAGCGCCTCGCGACCATGGCCACGAGGTTGGGCGTCCGCTCGCGCCTCGATCCCTCGTACTCGCTGGTGCTCGGCACCGAGGAGGTGTCGGTGCTCGACATGGCGTCCGCCTACTCGACCTTCGCCGATCGAGGTCGCCACATCGATCCCTACGCGATCACCCGCATCGAGGACGCCGACGGCGGCGTGCTGTTCGATGCCTCGACCGACGTCCAGTCCGATCAGGTGATCGACCCCGGCGTGGCCGACACCGTCACCACGGTGCTCCAGGGCGTCATCGCGAAGGGCACCGGGACCCGCGCCGGGTTGAAGAACCCCGCGGCTGGCAAGACGGGGACGACCAACGACGCGAAGGATGCGTGGTTCACGGGCTACACGTGCGACCTGACCGCGTCGGTGTGGATGGGCTACCGCCAGCCCAAGGAGATGACGTCCTACAAGGGCCAAGCCGTCGCCGGCGGCTCCTTCCCGGCGACGATCTGGCGGGACTTCATGTCGAAGGCGACAGCGGGCGATGCTCCCTGCAGGTTCCCGGTGACCGACGTGGGCAAGAAGATCCTGAACTCGGGCTACGGGTTGACCAGTCGGAGCACGACGGTCGTGCCGAGGTCCACCACCACGACCGCGCCCGGTGGCACCTCGTCGACGGCGCCGACCTCGTCCACCTCGACGCCGTCGTCCACGGTGCCCCGCTCGACGACGACCGCGCCAGGCGTCCCGTCCACCGTGGCCGGCGCCGGTGCTGGTGCGCCGCTCGGCACCCGCTAGCAGCCCGCTGCCCGGACCGGCGCGAGGTGTTCCGCCGGATCCGGCGTGCCAGGGGTCAGCGAGCCAGCACGTGGGGGAAGCTCTCGCGGCAGGTCGCGCACCACGTCTCGACCGGCTCGAGGACCCGGACCTCGGCGAGCTCCTCGATGGAGTCGGGGCCGCTCGGTGCCCCGTCAGGGAGGACGAGGTGCACCCGGTGCACCGACCAGGTCGACTCCCCGGTCCGACCGCAGCTCGTGCAGGTGGTCGGCGTCGCAGGGGTCATCGAGTGCAAGGTAGTGCTCCGATGGGGCCAGTCCGGGCCGGACGCCCGTGGGGTGAACCGTCGTTGCCCGGGGTTGGTGCGCCGGAGCACCCTGCCGTAGCGTGGTGGTGACGGCCGGCAGCCATGGGGCGCTGGACCTGACCAGGAGGTGAGCTGATGGCTCCCGACGCGACCACCGCGACGACGCCGAGCAGTCCGGCACGACCTCCGCGGGTCACCGTGCCGTGGGTTCGCTCCCGGAAGGTCCGCGACGGGGCGGAGCGCCTCGTCATGGTCACGGCATACGACGCACCTGGCGCGCGGGTCGCCCACGACGCAGGCGTCGACATGATCCTCGTCGGGGACTCGCTCGCGATGGTCGTGCTGGGCCATCCCGACACGCTGTCGGTCACGATCGACGAGATGGCGCACCACGTGCGCGCCGTTGCACGTGCCATGCCGGCGCCGCTCGTCGTGGGGGACCTGCCGTGGATGAGCTACCACGTGTCGCGCGAGGACACCGTGCGCAACGCGGCCCAGCTGATCCGGGCCGGCGCCGAGTGCGTCAAGCTCGAAGGCGGACGCAAGCGGCTCCCGATGGTCGAGGCCCTCGTCGACGCTGAGATCCCGGTGATGGGTCACCTCGGCCTCACGCCGCAGTCGATGCACTCGATGGGAGGGTTCCGGGTCCAGGCCCGGCAGTCCGAGGCGGCGCTCGCGCTCGTCGCCGACGCGAAGGCACTTGCTCACGCCGGCTGCTTCGCGATCGTGCTCGAGGGCGTTCCCGACGAGGTCGCCCGGATGGTCACCTCCGCGATCGACGTCCCGACGATCGGCATCGGTGCCGGGCCCGGCTGCGACGGACAGGTGCTCGTGTACCACGACCTCCTCGGGCTGGAGGACCGCACACCGGCCAAGTTCGTGCGTCGCTACGCGGACCTGAAGGCCGAGTCGGTCGCCGCCGTGTCGGCGTATGCGGCGGACGTGCGATCGGGGGCCTTCCCGGCACGCAGCGAGAGCTACCACCTCGATGCCGAGCAGTCCGAGGCGCTGTCGCTGTACGGCTCGACGACGGGTTGAGCCCGTCGCCCGGGCGCCCCTGGGCGGGCTGACGGCCCGAGCGCCCCCGGGTGTCACACCCGTCGGCGAGGCTGGACGGCGATCTGACGGATGGTCCGGCTGGCGGCGACACCCCGGAGAGCGCCTACACTCTCCGGATCCCGGGAACGGGACCGACAGCCCGGTGCCTGCACCGGTCGCCCTGTCCTGCAGATCGCAGGACCCCCACCAGACGGGTGGGGTCCAGAGGGAGGAACGAACACGTGCCGACTCGCGCGTACGAGCTC
>JAFDWA010000099.1 GCA_018268735.1 Actinomycetota bacterium
TCGACAGGAGCACCGGGTTCGACAGGAGCGCCGGGTTCGACAGGAGCGCCGGGTTGGAACGGCTCGGCGAGGTCGATCACCTCGGGATCGAGCAACGCCTCGACCGGGGCGGGATCGTCGTCGCCGGAGGTGGGCCGAGGTCGCTTGGGATCGTAGCCGGCCATCAGCGCTCGATCGCCGTGAAGCCACCGGCGACGGCGGCCATGGGACCGGACAGGTCGATCACGGTCGGGGTGGCCAACCGGTCGGCAGGCTGCACCGGGCGTGGCACGGATCGCAGCGGCTCCAGCACCCGCAGCAGGGCGGCGAACTGCTCCCCCGCCTCCGATGCGCCGTCGCGTCGGAGCAGGTGCAGCGGGATCGACTGCGCGGCCGCCTCGGCGACCGCCGCACGAGCGGTGATCGCCGGATCGAGCACCAGGTCGCCGTGCTGCTGGCGGAGCTGGTCGTGCCAGTAGCCGGCGTCCCGAGTGCGTCCGAGTCGGTTCACGACGATGCCGGCGACGGCGGGACGGCCGCCGCGGCGCTCCGCGATGCGCCGCACGTTGCGGAGGATCTGTTCGACGCCGTCGAGGCTCCAGGCCGCCGGCTCGGCGACGATCAGCACCCGATCAGCGGCGAACAACCCGTTCACCGTCAACAGCCCGAGCGACGGAGGACAGTCGACGATCACGTCGTCGTATCGCTCGGCGACACCCTCCAACGCGACGTGCAGGCGGTCCTGCGCGCCGATCGGGTCCGTCGCGAGCTGGTGCTCCTGCTGGGCGAGCCGTGGTGCGCTCGGCACGAGATCCGGTGCATCGCCGACCGGCGGCTCCCACGAGGACGAACGGACGGCGTCGGCTGCTGCACCGGGCGTGTCACGTGCCAGGACCTCGTCGATCGTCGTGGTCGCGTCGAACACCCCGAGTCCCGTCGTCGCGTTCGCCTGCGGGTCCATGTCCACCACGAGCACGCGGCGCCCACGGACCATCGCGGCGGATGACAGACCCAGAGCGACGGTCGTCTTGCCGACTCCGCCCTTCTGATTGACCACGGCGAGGATCCCCATCGCGCAGACGCTAGCCCGGACCGGGCCCAGAGCCGGGGAACTGGCCGCGTCGACGGCCAGGCAGCCGTTGCGGCCAGCTGACGCAGATGGTCCGACAGCGGGTCAGCCGAGCTGGCGGTCGCCCTCGGTCGGCCCACCGGGGAGGACCCCGGCGTCGCGGTGGAGGTCGGGCTCGATGTAGATGGTGCGTGCATCGACCACGACCGAGCGGATGCTCGCCTCGACGCCGTCGACCGCGTGCGCCAGTCCGGCGATGTCGAGGTCGCCGGAGAACTCGACCTTGGCACCGACGAGGATGTGCTCCGCGCCGATGTGCTCGGTCCTGCAGTGGATCAGGCGAACCACACCCGGGCTGGCCACGATCGCGTCCTCGATCCGACGCCGGTCCTCCGGACTGGCCGCCTCGCCGATCAAGAGGCTCTTGACCTCGATGCAGAGGAACACTGCGACGACCCCGAGCAGCACACCGATGAGGAGGGACCCGATGCCGTCGTAGACCGCGTCCCCGGTCGTCACGGACAGCCCGATGGCGCCGAGCGCGACGACGAGACCCACGACGGCTCCCGCGTCCTCGAGGAGCACCACCGGGAGCTCCGGCGCCTTGGCGCCTCGGAGGAACTGCCACCACGTCGCGCCGCGCTTGAGCGGACGTGATTCACGAACGGCAGTGCGCAGCGAGGTGGACTCGAGCAGGATCGCCACCACGAGGATCGCCACCGCGACCATCGGGCTCTCGATCTGCTCCGGATGACGGATCTTGTGGACGCCCTCGTAGATCGAGAAGACGGATCCGAGCGAGAACAGCACCACGGCGACCACGAAGGACCAGAAGAAGCGCTCGCGCCCGTAGCCGAACGGGTGCTCGTCGTCGGCGGCCTTGGATGCCCGTCGGCCGCCGAGGAGCAGCAGCCCCTGGTTGCCCGTGTCGGCGACCGAGTGGATCCCCTCCGACAGCATCGACGAGGCGCCGGTGACCGCGAACCCGACGAACTTGGCGACCGCGATCCCCAGGTTGGCGAGGAACGCCGCGATGATCGCCTTCCTGCTGCCACTCGCCGACACGTGCGACCTCGCTCCTCTAGCGGCCCGACCCTGCCCTCTGGCCTCGCGGAGGCCCGCGGGCAGGCCGTCGACACTACCGAGCGGCGTGCGCCTGGCCGCGCCGACGCAGCGACGGGCACACTCCGGAGGTGCCCGAGCTCCCGGAGGTCGAGACGATCCGACGCCAGCTCTCGCCGAAGCTCCTCGGCCGGACGATCACTGCAGCCTGGGCGTTCGACTCGCCGAAGTTCGACGAGGCGTCGCTCGCGGTCGGCACCACGATCACCTCGCTCCGACGACGCGGGAAGTACCTGCTCGTCGAGCTCTCCTCGCCCGAGACCGCCGCGAGCGAGCTGGTGATCCACCTCGGGATGACGGGCCGACTGACGGTCACGCCACCCACGACCGGCGACGAGCCCGGCACGACTGCAGTCGAGGCTGCGGATCGGCACCTCCGGGCGCGCTGGTCCTTCGAGGACGGCTCGACGCTCCGCTTCCACGACGTGCGACGGTTCGGCCGCGTCGCGGTCGTCCGGTCCGGCCACTACGAGCAGCTCCCGACGCTCGCATCCCTCGGACCGGAGCCCGACGACGAGGCGTTCGACGCGGAGCACCTGCGATCCGCCGTCAACGGCGGTCGACGCCACGTGAAGACGGTGCTGCTGTCGCAGCGCACCGTTGCAGGGGTCGGCAACATCTATGCGGACGAGGCCCTGTGGCGCTCGGGCGTCGACCCCCGTGCCCGGCGACTGACCCGCGTCGCGGCACTCCGGTTGCGCGACGCCGTGCGCGAGGTGATCGCACAGGGGATCGCCAGCGGCGGCACCACGCTGCGCGACTACCGCGACGCCGACGGCAACCGCGGGACGAACCAGGACCAGCTCGACTGCTACGGGCGTCAGGGCGAACCGTGCCATCGGTGCGGCACGACGATCGTCCACGCCGTCGTCGATGCGCGCTCGACGTCGTGGTGCCCCCACTGTCAGCGGCGATGACGCCCTGCCCCACCAACCCTGCCCCACCAGCCCTGCCCCACCAGCGCTGCCCCACCAGCCCTGCGTCGGCCACCACTCGCCGAGACATCCGCCCTTGCACCACGAGGCTCGTGTGTTAGGTTGCATTCTCGTTACGAAGTCGTCATCCGGCCCCGGTGGCCTCGCCGGCCCCCGAGACGACACCCCCGTGGACGACCCCCCCCCGACCCTCGACCGGAAGCATCGCCGAACCCGTGCACCCTGAGCCGTCGCCCCACCGCCGCAGCGCCCGAGATGGAGCGCGTCGCGGATCCGTCCTCGGCCGGGTCCTGGCCGTGCTGTCGCTCGCTCTCGTTGCATCGCTGCTCACCACGACCGTCGCGTCAGCGGACGACCCCGGCGGATCCAGCCTGCAGGACCTCCAACGCAAGCGCGACCAGGTCCGTGCGCAGAAGGCCGCCAAGGCATCCGAGGTCGACGGGCTCAAGGCAACCGACGCGAACGTCACCGCTGCCCTCGGGGCCCTGAACGACCAGGTCAACGCACAGCAGGACCGCGTCGAGGAGGCCCAGCGAGCCGTGACGCAGGCCGAGGCCGACCGTCGCGCAGCGGAGTCGGCGCAGAAGGATGCGCAGGCACAGCTCGACTCGCTCAGGACGCGCATGCGGGACTCGGCGGTGCAGGCGTACGTCTCGCTCGGCAGCGAGGACCCGATGGCCGGTGTCGCCGTCGACGACGTGAACGACGCCGTCACCAAGCGCACGTTCCTCTCGGTCCAGGCCAACGAGAACACCGACGTCGTCGAGCAGTACCGAGCCAAGCAGGAGGACCTCGAGACGCTGAGGGCCACCGCGGCCGAGGCATCCGCGCGTGCCACCAGGAGCAAGGCAGCGGTCCAGTCCCGTCTCGACGACCTCAACTCCGCGTTCCAGAAACAGCAGTCGTTCGCCGCGCAGGTCGACGACCGCATCAACGCAGCGCTCGCCGAAGCCGACTCGCTCTCGGCGATCGACTCGAACCTGTCGTCCACCATCTCTGCCAAGCAGGACGAGATGGCGAGGATGATCGCTGCGCAGAAGGCCGCCGCCGAGGCGAGGGCGGCACAGGCCAGGGTCACGTTGAAGGCAGCGACGCCGGCACCATCGGGCCAGGGGGGCAACGGCCCGGCCGACAACCCACCATCGGGTGGTGGCGGCGGCAGCTACTCGATCTCGGGCGCCGGACCGATCGTCAGCGTCGGTGGCATCCAGGTCAGCGCGTCGATCGCATCGAACCTGCAGGCGCTGCTCAGCGCAGCGTCCGCCGCAGGGATCAACTTCGGCGGCGGCGGCTACCGGGACCCCGCCGGCCAGATCGCCGTCCGTCGCTCGAACTGCGGCTCCAGCAGCTACGCGATCTACGAGATGCCGGCCTCGTCGTGCCGACCGCCCACGGCCAAGCCCGGGACCTCGATGCACGAGCGCGGCCTCGCGATCGACTTCACCCAGGGCGGGTCGACGCTGAGCAGGGGCAGCTCGGGCTTCGCGTGGCTCCAGGCCAACGCGGCTCGATTCGGGTTCTTCAACCTCCCCTCGGAGCCGTGGCACTGGTCCACGAACGGCAACTGATCGACCGTCGGGCCCCGCAGGTGACCCGGGAGACGTCTGTCGCACAGCCACCCTGCTGACACCACACCGGTCGCCCGGGATGTCAGCATCTCCGGTCATGTGCTCACAGGACATCCCCCGTGGAGTGACCGCTCTCCCGTCGCCCGATCGACGCAGGTTCCTGTCCTCCGCCGGCATCGTCGGCGGCGCCGCGACCATCGCCGCGCTCACCGGCTGCACCACCGACGTCGGTACGGGCGAGGACCGGATGAGCCCGGACTCGGCGATCATCCAGCACACCTACACCGGGCTGTCCGAGCGCAGCGAGAGCCTGACGTTGCGCCAGCTCGTCGAGACGACCGACGCGGCGGCACCCGACAACCGACTCCGGGGCACCCACCGGATGCTCTGGGACATCGGCACGCGCCAGCCGTACGTCGCGCTGAGCTTCGACGACGGCCCCGACCCGAGGTGGACACCGCAGATCCTCGACGCGCTCCGCGCCGCGGGAGCGAAGGCGACGTTCTTCATGATGGGCCACAACGTCGACCGCCACCGGGACCTCGCGCGACGTGTCCGGGACGAGGGCCACGACATCGGCAACCACACGTGGACCCACCAGGACCTGGCCTTCCAGGACCCCGCGAGCGCTCGCAACGAGATCATGGACGGCAAGCGGGCGATCAAGGAGGTGCTCGGCATCGACACGACCTACTTCCGCCCGCCGCGTGGAGAGCTGTCCGGCGCCGTCATGCGCATCCTCGCCGAAGAGGACTACGACACCTTCCTGTGGTCCGTGTCGCGCAACGTGCCCGGGGTCGGCACGCCCGAGCTCGTCGCGGACCACGTCCTCGAGCGGCTCCGTCCCGGGGCGATCATCGACATGCACGACTCGATCGGCCGCGGCAACTTCCTGCCGCGCGGCGACCGCACGCGGAAGCTCCTCACTGCGAGCCGTGACGTCGACGCGGCGGCGGTCCCGGCGATCCTGCAGCGGGGCATGGCCGCCGGCCTGCAGTTCGTGACGATGACGCAGCTGCTCGAGGCCGCCGAGGATCCCGGAGCGATCACCCCCTCCACCCCGGCGACGGAGAACCTGCCGCACGGGCCGACGACCCAGGTTCCTCGAGAGGTCGCGTCCTGAGGACGGCGAGCGGCCTCAGCGCCGCGGCTCGTCCTCGCCGAAGATCCGGGCGGCGAGCGTCTCGTCTGCGTAGACGACCTGGTCACGACCCAGGTCCTTGGCACGCAACAACCCCGCATCGGCGACGCGCAGGATCGAGTCCGCGCTCCGCCCCACCGACGAGTGCGTGATCCCGAACGAGCAGGTGAACTGCGGCAGGCTCGACACCGCGAGCGCCTGGGTGAGGCCGTCGCGGACGCGCTCGACCGCTTCGATCGAGGTGGTGACCGACATGTTCGGGTACACGAGGACGAACTCCTCGCCGCCGAGTCGGGCGATGAGGTCGTTGCCCCGGACCTTGTCCCGCAGCACCTGAGCGAACAGCTGCAGCGCGCGGTCGCCGATCTCGTGGCCGTAGGAGTCGTTGAGGTGCTTGAAGTTGTCGAGGTCGGCGAGCACCAGCACGAACGGCGTCGATCGCTCCATCAGCGTCGCGAGCTGCGACTCCAGCAGCCGTCGGTTCGGCAGCCCGGTCAACTTGTCGGTCGCCGCCTCCAGTCGTGAGGACTCGAGGGCCCGCAGTGCGCCGAGACGGTTACCCAGCTGTGTGGCGAGCGTCGCGAGC
>JAFDWA010000009.1 GCA_018268735.1 Actinomycetota bacterium
TGATCGTGGTCGTGGTCGTGATCGTGGTCGACGGGTCGAAGGTACTGCTCGTCGATCGGCGCGCCGTCGGGGTCGACGACCTCGGCGTGCTCGACCAGCCACTCGATGGCCTTGTCGGCGGCGATGTCGGAGCGTACCGCCGAGAGCTGCCCGTTGCTCCGAAGCTGCTCCCGGGCTTCCTCGAGGGTCAGCTCGGCGTCCCCGATCATCCCGGCGACCACCTCGTCGACCTCGTCGTCGGAGGCCTCGAGTCCCTCCGCTGCCACGACGGCACGGATCGCCAGATCGACCTTGACGCCCTCCTCTGCAGCCGAGCGCAGCGAGGCGGTGAACTCCTCCGGGTCCTGTCCGGTCACCCGGAGGTAGTCGTCGAGGCCGACGCCCTGCTGCTGCAGCCGCATCATCATGTTCTGCAGGCGCAGCTGCATCTCCGTCGCGATCAGCGATTCAGGGATGTCCTCGTCGACCAGCTTGGCGAGCTCGTTGCCGGCACGGGTCCGCACGGCGGCACGGGTCTGGCGCTCACGGGTCTCGGCGAGGCGACCGCGCGTGTCGTTGCGGAGCTCTTCGACCGTCTCGAACTCGGAGGCTTCCGCAACCCACTCGTCGGTCAGCTCGGGCAGGACCCGCTCCTTGACCTCCTTGACGAGCAGGCGGAACTCGACCTCGTCCTCGTCGGGGTCGGGAGGCTGCGCCGAGAACTCGAGGATGTCACCGACCTTCGCGCCGGTCAGGTGCTCGTCGAACTCGGAGGCGATCATCCCGGAGCCGACCGCGTACAGGTAGTCGTCGGCGGTGAGGCCGTCCACCTCCTCGCCGCCCTGGCTCCCGTGGATGTCGATCGTCACGTAGTCGCCCTCACCGGCAGGATGATCCACCGTCTCCAGCTCGCCGTACTGCGCTCGGAGCCGATCGATCTGCTCGTCGAGCTCCTCATCGGGCACATCGGGGCTCGGCACCTCGATGCGCAGTCCGCCGTAGCCGGCGACGACCACGGTCGGGCGGATGCCGACGATCGCTGTGAAGGTCACGTCGCCCTCGTCGCGACCATCGGTGATGTCGAGCTCGGGTTGTGCGATCACGTCGACGTCGTTGCTGATCACCGCGTCGCTGTAGAACTCCGGCAGGGCACGGTTCAGCGCTTCGGACCGCGCGTAGCCGGTGCCGAGCTGCTTCTCCATCAGCGCTCTCGGCGCCTTCCCCGGTCGGAATCCCGGGATTCGGACCTCCCTCGCGATCTCCTTCCAGGCAGCCGCGATGGCGGGTTCGAGCTCGGATTCGTCGATCTGGACGACGAGCTTGACCTTCGGCTCCAGGTCGGGGGTGTCGGGAACGGGTTCGAGCGTGGCTTTCACAGGGACGGGAGCCTACTGCCGCACCGCTGCCCCCTCCCCATCGCCGAGGACGGACAGCGCACACGGCGTCGACGGGCTCGCCAGCCGGTAGCCTCCCCGCCCACGGGACGTGGCGCAGCCTGGTAGCGCACCGGCTTTGGGAGCCGGGGGCCGCGAGTTCGAATCTCGCCGTCCCGACGACATCGACAGCCCGAGTCGCCTGCAATGGCAAGGATCGGCGATCGGGCAGCTGAGCCACCGAGGCCCCTGCGGTCACGTTCCGGTCACATCTCCCCACCCGGCCGCCACGATCAGCGCCGACACGGCATCGGCATGGTGAGCCTCCAGCCTCGGCACGACATGGGCGTAGATGTCGCCGGTGATGGCGATGGACTCGTGGCCCAACCTGGCCGAGACGACTTCCAGCGGGACGCCCGCTTCCAGCGCCAGCACTGCGTACGTGTGCCGGGCATCGTGCAGCCGAATCTTCGGCAGGCCCATCCGCTTCAGTCGTCGGTCGTATTCACGGCTCACGTGCTTCGGATGCAGGGGTGAACCATCGGCCAGCGTGAACACGAGGCCGGTGTCGGGCCACCCCGCACCTATACGCAGCCGGTCGGCCGCCTGGCGCTTCCGCTGCACCTTCAACGATGCGACGAGCTCCGGTTGAAGCCGGATCGAGCGTCGGGACCTCGACGTCTTCACCGTCTCCTGTTCGATCGGTTGAGCACCGACCATCACGATGGATCGACGGATGGACACCTGGCCGGCTTCGAGGTCCACGGCATCCCATTGCAGGCCGAGCGACTCCCCTCGTCGACATCCGGTGAGGAACAGCAACGTCCACAGTGGCCCGTACCGGCCATCCCGTTCGGCGTTGAGGAACGCCGCCACCTGCTCCCCGGTCCACGTCGACATCGGGCGCCTGCCTGACGCCTTGATGCTCGGCGGATCGGCCGACGTCGCCGGGTTCACTCGTATGAGTCCCGCCTTCACGGCATCACCGAGCGACTTGGACATCACCGAGTGGATGTGGCGCACCGAAGCCGCTGACAGACCGGCGGTCGCCTTGTCCGAATAGAGGCGATTCAGGACGACGGCATTCACCTGTGATAGTCGCATGTCGCCCACCTTCGGGATGATGTGCAGCCGGGCCGTCCGACGGTAGAAGTCCACAGTGGCCGGCTTCAGTCGCCCGGGTAGCGAGTCGAGCCACGTCGTCAGCCATGATGCGACCGTTGGATCGGGGCCGAGCGTGAGTCCACCGGTGTGGACGTCGTGGCGCAAGCGGTCCAGTTCCAACCGTGCCGCCTTCCGGGTTGGGAAGCCTCGGCGTCGAACCTGCCGACGTTGCCTCCAGTTCCCTCCGGTGTCGTAGCCGGGACCGGCATCGAACACGAACCCCCACGTGCCGGTCGTCTCGTCCTGCTTCGGGCCACCGTTCGCTGATCGCTGCATCAGCCATTGATGGCGCGCTCAAGTCTCGGCGTCAACGGTTCCGGGGACATCGTCACGGACTGAATGCCTGGCTATCGACCCGACCGATCAGTGAGCGCTGTACGGATCATCCCGGCTGATCCGAGCGGTCATGTCCTCAATGAAATGCTGGGAAGTCGCCCGACCTGATGCAGTTACGTGCCCCGATTCAAGCTGCAGGAGCGATGCACTCATCCGTTCAACTGTGGATGATCCATCAAGAATGGCTCACAAATCCACACCTTGTCCTCCTTGAAGTCCACAGGTGTATTCACGGATGGTCGATCGGAACAGTTCAGCACGAGATAGCTCAAGTGTTGGCGTGTATCACTTGGATCGAATCCACCGGATCGAACAGCACAGGCGGAGCAGCACCATGAGCATCCCGAACCCCATCGACGTCCCGGCGCTGACCGTTGATGAAGCCGCCGACTTCTACGGCATCGGGCGAGCCGCTGCGTACGCCGGATGCAACACGTACCTCGCCACCGACGGCGCCGAAGGGATCCCGTGCATCCGGGTCGGCCGCTTCATCCGGGTGCCGACCGCTGCCATGCGAGTGCACCTCGGCATTGATCGACTCCCGCAGGACGAGAGCTCCTGATGGGACACCAGAGCGGGCGGGAGTGGTTCCCCGCTTGCACACCCCTTCGGTCGGGGTGCTTGGCGGCCACGGCCGGCGGAGCGGGCATACCTGACGCCCCGCCGGCCTGGCTTCCGCCTGAACCACTGACTGCCAAGCCTCGACGACCGAACGGAACCATCCCGTGTATGACTGCTCACGCCGTGCCCTCCTGACCGTCGCCGCCTTCGTGGAGTTGGACTCCGATGGCTGACGCACTCGCCGAACGTCAGGCGAAGATCAAGGCCCAGATGCGCCGGACCGGTGGCGAACTGAAACCCGTCGAGTTCAGCGACCCTCATGCGGGCCACAGCGACGCAGGCGAGGCATTCGACCGTCTACCTCCAGTGGAGATCGAAGGTTCCGACCTTCCACCTCCACCTGAGGTCGACTACGTGCCCGAGCCCGTCCCGCTGGCGGCCTACGAGCAGGCCGCTGAGGCGAAGTCGGAGCGGTCGGAGCCACGTCGCACGGTGGTGCTCACCAGCGCCGACTCGATCGAACCCGCTCGGGTCCACTGGCTCTGGACCGGCCGACTGGCGGTCGGCACGCTCGGTCTGCTCGCCGGCCGTGAAGGCCTCGGCAAGAGCACCTTCGCCTACTGGCTCACCGCCCGCATCACCCGTGGACAGCTCGATGGTGAGCACCACGGCGAAGCCCGCCCCGTGCTGGTGTGCGCCACCGAGGACTCCTGGGCGCACACGATCGTGCCCCGGCTCATCGCTGCCGACGCCGACCTCGCCCTCGTGCACCGGGTGGAGGTGACCGCCGACGGGTTCCACGTCGGGCTGTCGGTGCCCCGTGACCTGCATGAGCTCGGTCGTGCCGCCGAGCAGACCGGCGCAGCGATGCTGCTCCTCGATCCGCTGATGTCCCGGCTCGACGGTGCGCTCGACAGCCACAAGGACGCAGAAGTGCGACGGGCGCTGGAGCCGCTCGTGGCCTTCGCCGACGAGTGGCACCTGGCCGTGCTCGGCCTCATCCACCTGAACAAGGGCGGCGCCGTCGACGTGCTCGACCGGGTGATGGGATCCAAGGCGTTCGCCGCCGTGGCTCGATCCGTCAGCGTCGTGACCCTCGACCCGGACGACGAGACTGACACCCGACGCCTGTTCGGCACGCCGAAGAACAACCTCGGCCGGACCGACCTGCCGTCGATCGTCTTCACGGTGCAGGGCGCCGAGGTGGACACGAGCGAGGGTCCGACGACCACTGGGACCGTGGCCCTGCTCGGCGAGTCGGCGACCACCGTGCAGGACGCTGTCCGTCGCTCGGGTGAGGACTCCGAGGTCCGCACTGCTGTAGGTGAGGCCGTCGACTGGCTCGCCGACTTCCTGCACGACGTCGCCAAGCCGGCCAGCAGCAAGGACGTGAAGGCCGCAGCCAAGGCTGCCGGGATCTCCGAGGACGCGCTCAAGCGAGCTCGCCGCAAGCTCGGTGTTGAGGTCGAACCCAGGGGCTTCCCCAGAGTGACCTACTGGTCACTCTCCGCAGTCGGGGCACAGTCAGGTGATCAGTCGTGGGGAGACCACCCGACTGCACTCACTCACCCAACTGGACAGTCGGGGCAGTCGGTGCAGTCAGGTGGTGTCTCCCGGGATGAGCACCCCACTGACGACGAAGGGCTGCCGTTCTGATGGGCGCCCTCCGTCGGCGACGTATTTCACGATCAACGGAGCGACGTCCTGATGGGCGCCGTTTTCGCTACTCGCCCCGCTACTCGCACCCTTCCGAGAATCCCGCTACTCGCTCACTGCTCGCACTGCTCGGAAGCCTGCAAACCCGCTACTCAGCCGCTACTCGGTCCTGCTCGACCAGGCCACTACTCGCCAGTGCCCCCTCTAAGAGGGGCAGTGGGGAGTGACAAGCGAGCAGCGGCACCCCCGAATCGACACCCCGAACATCTCCCCGTAGGAGGCCCATCCATGACCGCCAACACACGACTCACCGACGACGAGCGCCGCAACATCATCGACATCCTCACCGAAACCGAGAACGTCGCCGAGACAGCACGACGTACCGGACGATCCGCCTCCACCGTCAGCCTGCTCGGACGCCAACACGGGATCAACGTCGCCGCACGGACGAGGACGGCCCGCGCCTGTGAAGCCGCCAAGCTCGACGCCGCCGCCCGCCGTGCCACCCTGGCGCTCGGCTTCCTCGACGATGCCGAACGTCTCCGTGCCCAGCTGTTCGCCCCGATGGTCGTGACCGAGCTGGCCGGCAAGATCGCCGCCCACGTGCAGACCGAGGTGACCGAGCCGTCGCCGTCCGACAAGCGGGCCCTGATGAACGCCGCCACCTCGGCGGCTCGTTCGGCGATGGAGCTCGACCGCCACGACCGGACCCCCGATGCCGGTAGCGAGATCCCGATGCTCGTGCAGTTCGTCGACGGGTTGCGTGCCGTCGCCGACGAGTCGGACCGTGACGAGCCGGGAGCGGTGGCATGAGCGACGACGAGCGGAAGGTGAAGCCGAACCCCATCCTGTGCAGCTACCTCAACAAGCGGGACCGTACGATCGTCGGGCTCGCCCTCTACGCCATGAGCCACCTGCTCGGCGACATGGACTCCGAACAGGTAGCCGCCTTCGGCACCTCGCTGGCCGTCAAGTCGGCCGGGCACGGCCTGATGTCCTTCGACGAGCTGTACGGGATGCCGCCCGACGAAGCGTTGAGCCTGTTCGGCGACCGGGCGGCCGCCCTCAACGACATGCGCCGCCAGATCGACGGGGGACCGTGAGACGTTCCAGCTTCCCGCTGGCCCCGATCGTCGCCATCATCGGCGTGAAGGCCACGAGGGCCGCTCTGGTCGCCTCACGCACCGGGAAGCCGACCGACGGCGGCCTGGCGTTCTGTGAACGGATCGGCGTGCCTCCCCGCCGCCTCGCCGCCCTGCTCGACCCTCGTTGCGGCGAGTTGACGTTCTGGGAAGCCGACACCGCAGCCTGTCGGATTGGACTGCATCCGATGCTCGTCTGGCCGGACTGGGGCGACACCGACGACGGCTTCGACGAGCCGTCGGACGCCGTTCCTGTGACCGTCGATGTGACCGCCGACGATCCCCGAGACCTTGAACCGTTGCAACGTCAGGGATCCGACGCCGACATGTCACGAGAGTGGGAATTACACCCCGCCCCCGAACAGGTCTCTGACGTCCGCATTCGACCCCACCTGAATCCGACCCCGATGACATCTACCGAACCGACGAACGACGCCGGTACCGACGCACCGCCACCGGAGGATCGACCACGATGACCGCACCGCCCCGAGAGTTCGACCGCACCGACGACGACGGCATCATCGTGCCCGTCGAGCTGACGGGCCCGCTCGCCACCCTGATCCACGAAGCGCTCCCACGTCTCGCCGCCGACTACGGATGTCCGCTCCGATGGTCCGACGAGTTCCATTCGTTGAAGGTCGCCCTGATCGCTGCTGCACAAGGTGCGCCCCGACCGATGGCGAAGGTGCCACCACGTCGCACCGTGACCACCGACGAGGCCGCCACGATGATCGGCGTCAACCCGTCGACGATTCGCCGCATGATGCAAGCCGGACGCATACCCGATGTCGTGGTGACCGAACACGGGCGACGAATCCCCGAACGATGGGTGATCGACGAGGTCGACCGACGAGACCGCTCCCGGACCTGATGCACGCCACGTGCGCTCCACCGGTGCCGTCGCGATTCACTCGGCATCGGGTAGCCGTTCCATCGGTTCCGGGCGCTGCATGTCGTACTGACGGAGCGGCCACCCATCGACGAATCGAGGACCGCCATGGGTGCCACCGTCAGACTGCTCGAAGCCGAAGCGCAGCGCTCCGAAGCGCTCATCGAACGCATCGACGCCGAGATCGTCAACGGCTCCGAACGGGTCACCCTGTCGGACCTCGCCACTGCCACCCGATCAGGCGACTTCGCCCGCAGTCGAGCCGAAGCGCTCCGCACCCGACAGGAGACACGATGACCACCCCGACGCCGTTCATCCCGAAGCCCGGCGAGCTGTTCGACGACGAGGAGGCCGCAGCGCTCACCGTCGAGATGTTCGCCGAGCTGACCTACCGCCGCCTCATCGCCCTTCAGGCCGACTACCCGGCGATCTACGAAGCACTCGAAGCCGGCAAGGCGAACCCTGGAGTCGACGACTCCGACGAGACGGACCAGGGAGACGACAAGTGAGCAAGCACCAGTCCCCGAACCCGAACGAGATCGCCGACGCCGAAGCGGCCTACACCGACGCAGTCGCAGCCCGGGCCAACCTCGACGAGCGGATCGCCGCCGGAGACAACGCCGTCACCGCCACCGACATCATCGAAGCCGATGCGCTCATCGCAACCCGCAACGTCGAGCTGGACACGGCCCGACGTCTCGCCGGGATCCGTCGTGACATCGCAGCCGAACAGGACGCATCCGAAGCCCTCCGTACGCAGTGGGCCGAGCTCGGCAGCGCACTGCCGGCTCACGTCGACGCCATCGCCGACGCATTCGACTCCGCCGTCGTCGCCCTCGAAGCGCTGAACCTGGCAGTCGTCGACTACAACGGCGACGCCAACGCTCGACGGTCCGGCATCGTCGCCGCCGCCACCGGTGCCCGTGTCATGTTCCGAGACGAGCGAGGTCTACCGATCCCCGGTGACACCTCCGTCGCCGGCATCGACTGGCAGGCCATCGACTGCATCACCAGCACGCTGGAACCCGTGGACCTCCCCGCCATCACGAGACAGGCCATCGACGTCGCCGGGTCCAAGTTCGCGCCCGGACCGAACACGCCGCTGATCGTCGATCTACCTCACCGTGACAAGGCAGCCGGGACGATCGAAGCCGTTCAGCACAAGCTGGAAGCCGACCCCTACGGCGGACAGGCCGTTGCGTCTCTGCTCGGATGACGTCCCGTGTCGCCTCACCACCGGAGCGCCTGCACCCTGTGCGGACACGCCAGTGCTCTCGGATGGTGGGGCGACCCGAACCTGACCCACTGCCGGGGATGCTGCGCCTCCTGGCGGATGTCCTCGAACATCGCACACTGCCCGCAGTGTCACGAGACGTTCACGTCCCCCTCCGCCGCTGACCGCCACCGCCGAGACGACCGATGCACACCACCTGCCGACGTCGGGCTCGTACCACTGCGAAAGCGCCTCAGCAGCGTTCCCGTGTGGGGTCCGCCCCCAAAGGTGCCGGAAGGGCCTTGCTCGTCTCTGAGCACGGTTATGCCGGGTCCTGAGGGCATTCTGGCTACAAGCGCCTGCCGGAGTGTCGCACCATCGGCGTAGCGTCCGGGCATGGTGGTCGTCTACCTACCCGACAACTGGGATGACCTCGACGACGCTGCACGCCTCCGGTGCGCACGCCGTGAGGGATACAGCACCGTCGAGGACTTCGTCGCCGCTGCCGAGTGGACGACGTTCGTGATGAACCGCCCGCCCGACTACCCGTACATCATCGACTGAGCGACACCACCGGGCCCTGACCGATGTACCGGTCCGCCGCATCCAGTCCATCGAGGATGACACCGACGCCACCGCGGGCGGCTAGATGCAGGCCGGCTAGCACCTGCTCCGCCTCCTGTAGGCGAGGACACCGGTCGCACCTATCGGATACCGGCCGGTCACGAAGCGCAGGTGATGACGACCCCGGCGGCCCCCGCCGTGCTCACGACGTCTCCGGCTGGTCGAACACCTTCAAGCCGCCCGGCTGGATCGACGCCGGATCCATCGAGAGACGCCCGCCTTCCTCCTCGGCCCACGACAGGCGCAGTGGATCGGTGAGCGTGGACGAGTCGACGCCGAACGCACCGCCGCCCCGATGCGTCTCGATCAGCGCCCCATCACAGGTATCGCTGTAGCGGACAGCGACGACGGCATGACCATCGGCAGCGTGCACCACAGCATGAGCTCCCGGACCTTGCACCTGGATCTCCGACTCGTACCGTGTGGCGTGAGTAGTGATCCGCTCCGTTCCGTCCTCATCGACGATGACGAGCCGGCGCAGCCTCAGCTCCGCCTCACCTGACCGCAGGTGGTCGACGACCTCCCGCAGTTCGGCCAGCTCAGCCCGCAGTCCGTCGATCGTTGCCTGTTCCGACGTGTTCACGATGTCACCGCTTCCAGTCGTCCCCGCCGCAGGATCGACGCCGCCAGGCCCATGACGTCGATCGACTGATCCGACCCGCCGAGCGCCATCATCTCGACACGGGCCGACTCCAGCTCGTCGGCAAGCTCGGCGTGCTCGGCCGTCACACGGCCCAGGATGCGCTCGATCACGTCGAGCCGTGCCTCGACCGCTGCGCCGGTCATCGGGCGACCTCCGCCGCCTTGACCGCCACGCGGCCGATCAGGACGCCGTGCCGCTCGACGTTCAGCATCCGGTCCCGATCCCATGCCGGAGTGAACGGCCGGCCGCTCGGATGGGCGCACTCCGCAGCGATCAGCTTCGCCGCCCGTAGCTTCGCTAGCGTGAACATCGTCGGGACCTCCTGGGGTTCCGTCCACGCCCGGGGATGTTGTCTCATCGCCCGGGCACCTTCGTCGTTGCCGAGTCCATGATGAGCGCGCCGGGGACCGTCCTGGCAAGAGGGAAGTTCGGCCTGCATGCGGACGAGCGCCGGGTGAAGGCGCACCCGGGACTCGATCGGCGGGCGTCGTGAGCACGGCCCTCGCACTCCCCGAGCCGCAGTCGCTCGCCCAGGTCTCGGAGCTGTGTTCCGCCGCCGTGGCGTGGGCGGAACAGCAGGACTCCATCCCGGTCATCCGTGAATGCATCAACCGGCTGGCCGCCATCAACGAGTACCTGAGCCGCACGTCTCGTGACGGCCGGGCCGAGGTCGACACGGCGATGCGTCGGATGGAGCAGCGGATCGGGGTGCTGATCGGGAAGGCGACGGCGAACGGCAAGGGCCTGGAGTTCCGCAAGCTCGCCGAGCATCCCGACATCGTCGACGAGGTCATCGCCGAATCCACCGACGCAGCGCCACCGTCCCGTCGGACCCTCTCAACCGCCTCCGGTCACGGATCCGGTCACAAACCGGTCACAACGGACCGCTACGGGGCGACATCGGGACATCGGGCCGAGTGCCGAAACCCGCTAGATTCCGCAGGAAACGCCATCGGGGCGACCGGACCGACACCAGCCGAGCAGTAGTTCGAATCTCGCCGTCCCGACACATCGCCCGAGCTCATGGCGGTCACGCCCCAGGTGGACAGCGGAGCACGGGCACGGTCAGATCCGCCGTCAGGAGTCGCCGTGTCGGAATCCGAAGTGCCATCCGAGCATGCCGTCGACCTCGCACCGGTCGGCACCGCCGACGTCGACCTCGCCGGCGCGCCCCCCGGTTCGTCGTGGCTCTCTCGCGCCGAATCGGTGCTCTCGGTGCTCTCACCGCTCACGTCGTCTCCCGGTGCACCGCTCGAGACCACGAACTTCATCCGATCGGTGCAGCCGTCGTTGATGCCACGCACCTCGCTGCACCAGGGTGCGGTGAGCGGGCTGTCGATCCTCGCTGCACGAGGTGTGAGCTCCGCCGTGGAGAGGATCACCGATCGCGTCACGTTCGGCAGCTCGTCGCTCGTCGTGCGCCTCGGCGCCCGCGCCGCGATGGTCGCGGCGGGCCGAGCGGTCGCGACCGCCCCGGATCCGGACGACCAGCGTTGGCCTGCGGGGGTGTCGCGGCTGACCGGGGAGCTCCTGCAGATCGGCGCTGCCGGCGGGGCGATGTACGACGTGCTCACCCGCGTCCGCTCGGGCGAGGGGCGCGACGTCCGCAGCCTGCGACGGCTCGGGATCACGACCGGCGTGTCGCTGGCAGTCGCCGGCTACGCCTCGCGCCACTTCCTCGCCGAGCGACGGGAGTTCTTCACCGACGACTTCGACCAGCTCTCGCTCACCCTGCCGCGCACGCTGGCGAACACCGCGGCAGTGACCGCTGCCGGCACCGGCATCGCCGCCGCGTTCCGGATGACCCGCAAGGGGTGGATCGGCTACTTCGGTCCCGGGATCACGCGCAACGTGCTCGGTCGTGCCGTGAACGCCGCGATGTGGAGCGGAGCGGTCACCGGCCTGTACTGGGCCGGCATCTCGACGATCGGGCGGGCGAACGAGAAGGTCGACCCCGGGTACTCGACGCCGCCCACGAACCCGCTGGTGTCGGGGTCGCCCGAGAGCCTCGCGTCTTTCGAGGAGCTCGGTCAGCAGGGACGTCGGTTCGTGCTCGACGCGCTCGATCCCGGGCTCATCGACGAGACCCTCGCCGAGCAGGGAGCGGCGACGCCGATCCGCATCTACATCGGGTTCAACGACCACCCGACGCACTCGCAGTCGCGGGCCGAGACGGCGCTCGCCGAGATGGAGCGTGTCGGCGCGTTCGACCGCCGCTACCTGCTGCTCGTCTCGCCGACCGGCACGGGATGGGTGGACCACACCGTGCAGGAGTCCGCCGAGTTCTTCGCGAGAGGCGACATCGCGACGGTCTGCGTGCAGTACGGCCGCTACCCGTCGTTCCTGTCCCTGCAGAAGGTCCGCCAGGGCCGTCGGCAGTTCCGCACGCTCGTGCTCGGAGTGCACCAGCGACTGATGGGAATGGCACCCGGGGACCGGCCGGAGGTGCTCGTCTTCGGCGAGAGCCTCGGTGCCTGGTCCTCCTCCGACGTCGTGATGAAGTCCGGGATCGGCGGCCTCGACGCCTACAGCATCAGCCGGGCGCTCTGGTTCGGGATGCCCCACCTCGCGCGGTGGTCCAGGGCCGGGCTGGACCGACCGGGGGCGATGACGCCGCCCGGCACCGTCGGGGTGTTCGACCGCTGGGAGGAGCTCGAGCAGCTCGACCCTGAGCAACGCGACGCGCTGCGGGTCGTGCAGCTCAGCCACGACAACGATCCGATCACCCACGTGGACCCGTCGATCCTGTTCCGCAGCCCTGACTGGCTGGGCGAGCCCCGTGGCCGCAACGTCCCCGACGGCCAGCGCTGGTATCCGGTCGTGACGTTCCTCCAGACGGTGATCGACGCCGCGAACGCCATGCGCAACTCACCGGGTGACTTCCGATCGACCGGACACGACTACCGCGCGGACACCGCCCGGTTCGTGGCCGAGGGCTTCCGGTTCCGCTACTCCGAGGATCAGCTCGCACGGGTGGAGGCCACCCTGCGACGGCTGGAGAAGGAACGTGCCGAGCGGATCAAGGGGGTGGACGGCTCCTCGGGTCACGAGGGAGCTGTTGCTTCGGAGCGGTCCCAGGTCGACGCCGGCGACGCACACCCGACGAGGCCCGACGCTCGACCGGCGCTGGCAGGTCGAACGGCCGGGCCGGCGTGGATCACCAAGTCGGGCCTGAACTGGCCGGGACGAGCCCGTCCTCCAGCGGATCGGGAGGCGCAGGACTCGCAGGTCGCCGGCGGGTGAACCGGGGCTCGGACCCGCAACCGATCTCTCCGCACGACCACGGCGGACCCCTCTGGTGGGACCCGCTGTCGGTCCGCCCCGACCAGGTGAGCACCGAGACGATCCCGGTCCTCGCGACGATCGGGGTGCTCGTCGGCTCGAACGTCATCGCCAACGAGGTGCTTCCATCGTGGCTGTACATCCCGTGGAACATCGCCGTGGCGACGACGCTCGTGTGGGTCGCCCGCCGATTCGGTCGATGCTCGATCGACGAGCTCGGCCTGTCACCTCGGCGTGCAGCTGCCGGGGCGAGGTGGGGAGGGGTGGCTGCCGCTGCGGTCGTGTGCGTCGGCGTCCTCGGCGCGCTCCTGCCGCCGACGAGGGACCTCTTCCACGACGAGCGGGCACGAGACCTGACCTTCGTCGGGCTCCTGGTGCACGTCGGCATCGAGATCCCGATCGGTACGGTGCTCGCCGAGGAGACCATGTTCCGTGGGGTCCTCCCGGCGATGTTCCGGCGACGGTTCGCGCACCGACGGAGCTGGGCGGTCAGGGCCGATGTCGCAGCGGCGCTGCTCTTCGGGCTCTGGCACGTGCTGCCGTCGCTCGACCTCGCGGCGAGCAACGCGGTGCTGCAGCACCTGCCGTTCGGTCTGGGGACCCCGGTCGCGATCGTCGGCAGCGTCGTGGCGACCGCATGCGCCGGGCTCGGGTTCACGTGGCTTCGCAACCGCTCCGGCAGCCTGCTCGCGCCGATGCTGCTGCACTGGGCGATCAACGGCACCGGACTCGTCGTGGCATGGGTCGTGCAGCACTGAGCTTGCGGAACCGAGCCTGCGGGAGAGGGCGAGCTGCGAGCGACGAGGAGCGGGGCGACCGACCTGCGCGGGATCAGCCGACGATGTCGAACACCTCGGTCAGCCCGGTGATGTCGAGCAGCCGCATCACCGACCCCGACGGCGAGCGCAGCTCCACCCGTCGGTCACCGGCGGGACCCCGGGCGAGCACCATCGATCGCAGGCCGCTCGAATCGAGGAACTCGAGGTCGGCGAGGTCGAGGACGATCTCGGTCCGCCCAGCGGCCAGCTGCGACGCGACGATCTCGTCGAGTCGACCGGCGGTCTGCGCGTCGAGGTCACCGCTGATGCGGATCACGTCGCCCACCACCTCCAACGCGAAGCCCTCGGTCATCCTGCTCCTGTCCTCGACCGGCGAGCGTCAACGGTACGCCATCGGGCGCCCCGGGGCCGCGCTACCGTGAGCGGACCCTGCTGCTGCAGGCCTGCGGGTGTAGCTCAATGGCTAGAGTCCCAGCCTTCCAAGCTGGTCATGCGGGTTCGATTCCCGTCACCCGCTCTCCGCTCCACCGGCGCTCGCGTCGCCGGTGCAGCGCGTCACCGGTTGTGCTGCGCTGCGGCGCCGGCCGGCGTGTACACGACGAGCTGCATCCCCGGCTGCTCCAGCACCGCGAGCCGGTGGTGGTCGAGCTCGAGGCGTCCGAGCTCAGGATGGTCGAACACCCGCCGGGTGGACGTGAACGTCGCGACATCGCGTTCGTCCCACATCTCGGCGAAGGTCGACGAACGGGCCCGCAGCGACACCACCACCTGCTCGATGGCAGGGTCGTCGGACCAGTCGGCGCAGTGGGCACGGAACTGCGACGCGAGCCGTCGCTGCTCGACGGACTGGTCCGCCATCAGTGCTGCGAGCTCGTCGTCGAGGAACACCAGCTCGAGCAGGTTCGGAGCAGGCTCGCTGCGGCTCCGAAGGCTCGGGAAGAGACGTTCCTCCGCGGCGTTCCACGCGACCAGGTTCCAGCACCGGTCGAGCAGGTACGCAGGATTCGGCTCCAGCGCGTCGATGAGCGCACGGAGTCCGGGCGTGACCTGCGCCGTCGTTCGGGGAGGTTCATCGGCGCGGTAGCCCGCCAGCGTGAAGAGGTGGTCGCGCTCAGCCGGCGCCAGGTCCAGCGCACGCGACAAGGAGTCGAGCACGTCGACCGACACCGACTGCGCCCGGCCCTGCTCCAGCTTCGTGATCCACGACACCGTCACCCCTGCGACGGCGGCGAGCTCCTCCCGACGCAGGCCAGGGGTCCGTCGACGCGACGCAGCGAACCCCGACGCGGTCGGGTCAGCTCTGGCTCGACGCGAGCGCAGGAACGCTCCCAGCTCTGCTGCCCGCATGCGCCAAGGGTAGTAGTGGCGGTGCCACCATCGACGGGGGCTGTCACCATGCGTCGCTCGGCGCGATCGTTGCGTCCATGGCTGACCCTGCGCCGACGTTGAGCTCCGATCACCCAGGTCACGACGCGCAACGGGTCGGCACTGCACGTGTGCTCGGCCAGGACGTCACACGGGTCCACGAGCCGGTGTGGGCGGTGATCGGCACACTCGGCGAGAGCCAGTGCTACCTGGGGGTGCAGGCCAAGGTGGAGGCGATCCAGCAGGCGCTCGCCCGACGGATCACCGACCACGACATGCAGGTCCGGCTCGTCGCACCTGCCTACAGCCTGGGCGTGTCGGACGGTCAGCTGAACGGCACCGCCCGGATGCGGTACTCGCTGGTCTCCCGGGAGGTCGTGCACGACACGACAGAGGTCCACCTCCGGGCGAACGAGGTCGCAGCTGCGGTCGCGGTGGTCGCCTGCGACAAGCCACCCGTCGGAACCGTCGCTGCGCTGCTCGAGCACGACGTCCCGGCGATCGTCTGCTCCGACGGATCGATCCGACCGGGGACCGATCCGGAGTCCTGTGAGCGCATCGACATCGTGTCGGCCTACCAGGCGTCGGGCGATCCCGACCACGAGCGGCGCAGCCGCCTCGCGCTCAGCGCCTGTCCCGGCTTCGGCAGCTGCGGCGGCATGTACACGTACAACACGATGCAGACGTTCTTCGCGGCCGTCGGTCTCGAACCGCTGCACATGGTGTCGCCGGCTTCGGAGGATCCCCGCCGCCTCGAGCAGTTCCCCGACGAGCTGGTCGGCCACCTCGAGACGTTGGTCGATCGGGGCATCCGACCCCGCGACATCGTGACCGCGCCGGCGTTGCGCAACGCGATCACGGTCGCGCTTGCGATGGGCGGCTCGACGAACATGGTGCTCCACTGCGTCGAGATCGCCCGCGCCGCCGGCATCGACTTCTGGGGTGAGGTGCTGTCGCAGCAGGAGTTCAACGACCTGACGCGCTGCACACCGGTGATCACGAACCTCCGCCCCTACGGGCGCTGGTCGATGGTCGACGTCGACGACGTCGGCGGCCTCCAGGTCGTCGTCCGTGAGCTCCTCGACGCCGGCCACCTCGACGGCAGCACGCTCACCTGCACCGGTGAGTCCCTCGCTGAACAGGTCAGGCGACTCGACCCGCCACGACCCGACGGCGACGTCGTGCACACCGTCAGCAACCCGTTCAAGCCGACCGGAGGGCTGCGCCTCCTTCGGGGGAACCTGGCCCCCGACGGGGGTGCGGTGCTCAAGACGGCAGGGATCGAGCAGGGGATCGTCGACGGCCGCTTCGAGGGGGTGGCACGGGTCTTCGACGACGAGCCGTCGCTGCTGGCTGCACTCGAGGAGCAGCCTGACTCCTTCGGCGACGGCACGATGATCGTGTTGCGCTACGGCGGTCCACGTGGCGCGCCGGGCATGCCGGAGCTGCTCGAGCCGACCTCACGGGTCACGACGCTGTGCCGCGAGCGCGGCGTCACGATCGGCCTGCTCACCGACGCCCGGTTCTCCGGAGGATCCGTCGGCCTCGTCATCGGCCATGTCGCGCCAGAGGCCCTGCTCGGCGGACCGATCGCTCTCGTCGAGGACGGCGATCACATCACCGTCGACCTCGACCACAACCGCCTCGACTGCCGGGAGCTCGACGACGCGACCACCTCCTCGACACGAGCCGACCGCTGGGAGGCCGCCGTCGCCGCCAACGGCGGGGTGCATCCGGCCGCGGGTCCCGTCGAGGCCCGGGTGCTGATCCGCGCCCGTGCCCGCGCCGTGCCGGCGCTGCAGGGCGGTGGACTGCTCGACTGATCAGGTCACCACGGTGGTCAGGTCACCACGGTGGCGTCGTCACCGGAGGGCCCGGTGGACCCGGCCGGCTCCACGAGCTCCACCGCGTCGACGGGCTCGTCCACGTCCGTGGAGGAGACTGATGCCGGTGAGTCCGGCTGGTCGGCCAGGCTGCGCATTAGCAGCGCGCCGAGGCCGCCGATCACGCCGCCGCCGTCGGAGCCGACCTGGATGTCGGGGACGATCTTCACGTGGCCGGCTGCGACCTCGCGCA